>DMHB01000269.1 GCA_003449595.1 Microscillaceae bacterium
CTAACAAAATACGCCGTTGCACTTCTTTTCCGAAGCCTTCGCTACGGGTGCTTTTATATAACTCGACAAGGTCGTTATAAGTTTGACTACGAAAACCATACCGAACTCCGTCGTAGCGCGCCAAATTTGCACTGGCTTCGGCGGTGGTCAGCAGGTAATAGGTCGGCAAAATATAGTCTAACAGCGGAAAATCGACCTCTTCTACTGTATGCCCTTGCTCGGTAAGCCATTTTATTTTTGCTTGAATCGCTTGGCGGATGGCGGGAGCAAGTGCATCGTTTTCAAGCGTAGGCCGCAGACAAGCAATGCGGGTGGGTTTGTCAAAATACAGGTTTTGCGCGTAAGCAGGCACCGGACGTTCAGAAACTGTTCCATCATAGCCATCAGCACCGGCAATCACTTCTAATACTTGGGCGAGGTGTTGTACTTGGTTCGCCAATATCCCCACACAATCAAACGAAGAAGCATAAGCCACCAAACCGTGGCGCGAAATGCGCGAATAAGTGGGTTTTAGGCCATACACGCCGCAAAAAGCGGCAGGCTGCCTGACCGAGCCACCCGTGTCGGAGCCAATCGAAACATCGCACAAACCGGCTTGCACGGCTACTGCCGAACCACCCGATGAACCGCCTGGCACGCGTGTCGGGTCGATGGCTTGGCGCACCGGGCCAAAAGCTGAATTTTCATTCGATGAACCCATCCCAAACTCATCGCAGTTTTGCCTGCCGATGATGATGGCATCTTCGGCCAGCAGACGTGCTACGACTGTGGCGTTGAATTGCGCCGTAAAATTTTCTAAGATACGCGATCCTGCGCTTAGGCGATGGTTTTCGTGGCTGATTACGTCTTTTAGCCCTACTACCAAGCCTGCCAATCGGCCTGCTGTACCGGCGGCTATTTTTTGATCGATGTGTGCTGCACGCGCCAAGGCTTCTTCGGCATATACCTCTACAAAAGCATTTAGGTGTTGCTGTGCCTCAATCTCCGATAGAAATTGGGCTACTCTCGACTGGCAGTGTTGGTGCATAAGGAGGCGTTATTGGCAAATAAAAAGCCCTTAGATTTACTCTTTGGGCTTGTTCAATTGTTTGGGGTCTTCATCGCGCAGACCTTCTTCTAAGTTTTTATGTACTTCTCGGGTAGCATCTTTGAACTCTCGCATACCTCTGCCTAAGCCGCGAGCCAGTTCTGGTATTTTCTTAGCGCCAAAAAATAGTAGGATGATGAAGAGAATGAAAAGGATTTCTGTAGGCCCTAAGTTACCTAAAAATAACAAAATGGTATTGAAATTCATAATGTTGTTGTAATAATAGAGAAAGGGGTATAAAGACAATACAAATATACGGCAATTTTGTTGGGTATTGGGTCAAATTATACAAATCTTTTCTCAGACTGCTATGGCCTAAATGCTAAAAACCTATTGGCATTTGTTTGGATACCAACAGGTCGTTTTAAATGACTAAAGCTATCTGGTGCTTAGCGCTGATAGACGCCCCAATCTTTGAAATTTTTCGATAATTCACTGTTTTTAAAAGGCTGCCAATGGTCTTCGGGTTGGCTCAGTCGGTCGGCAAGGCAGGCCAAAACCATTGGGTTGTGCCCCAAGCCAACGTGGCTACCCAGCACTTCTATATTTTCGTTTTGGTGGCCGTCGGTTTCATCTTTGCAAAATTCCCAAGAAACTACGCCATCGCTTTTGCTATAAATGGCAGTGGTTGGCACACTGGGCACTTGTCCTTGCAAGCGTTCCAATAATTCGGGGTCTAAATCAGCTACTTTTTTATTATGGATAAGCTCAAAAATAAAGCTGGCGTAGTGTTGTGTGGTCAAGTTCCCGAAAGGGGAACCAAGCGTAATCACTTGTCTGATTTTATCGGGCATTTGCCGCGCCATATCGCGGGCGAAAACTCCTCCCAGACTCCAGCCAATAAGACTTACTTTTTGTTTGTGTTGTTGGTATAAGCGCAAAATTTGCTTGTGCAAGATGGGTTCTATGCGGTCGTAGTTACCTAAGTTGTTTCCCTGAAACCAGCCATAAGCTGCGTAGCCCTGTTCTTTTAGAAAATTGCGCATAATGGCCGTCGAATAATCGTTGGCCATAAATCCTGGCAATACAATGACCGGATGTCCGTCGCCTTTGGGCAGGGTTTGTAGCATAGGACGCAATAAAGCATAGGCGGCTAAGGATAAAACGGCTCTGCCCGGCTCTAACAAAAGCATCAGAGGCGAGGGGCGTTGGGCTTGTTGTTTGTTCATCTTGAAAATAATAGGATTTAGTTAAAAAATGCCTTATTCAGTTTCCCTCAATAGGGCAGGTATGGACTTTATAACCTTTCAAACGGAGGGTTGTTTGGTTTGTTGAATAGCTTGCAACATTTGGGCGTGGTTTTGATAGTTGATGGGATAAAAGTAAATGAAAAGTATGCCAGCGACAGCACCCAAACTGGAAACCACTGTAAGAATAAACCGGATGCCCGCCAAGGCATCGGGGGTTTGGCTGATGATTTGCCCTTCTTGAGGCGACTGATAGCCAAAAGCGGAAAGAAGCAATCCTAAAATACCTACACCTACGCCCAGCGCCACTTTTTGCGCAAAACTATATAGGCCGAAAATCACGCCTTCGGCACGAATGCCCGTTTTCCACTCGCCAAACTCGACTGTGTCGGGCAGCATAGCCCACCCGCTGAAGGCAAAACTGCCAAAACCAAAGCCAAACAAAACCAAGGTGAGAAAAATAAGACTTAGCTGGGTCTTGTCAAACATTGCCAGCAAGGCCGAAGCCAAGATAATACAAAGCCCGCCTGCTATCAAAGTATTGCGCTTGTCTATGTACTTGGCGATGGCTACCCAGATGGGCACCGCAAAAACTGTTGTGCCAAGGGTGGTCAGCAAAGCCAATGATTCTATTTTTTTAGGTTGCGATAGATTGTATTCAAAATAGTATTGAATGACTTTTAAAAACATCGTGAGGGTAGCCGAAAAACAAATTACACCACCACATAAAAGCATAAAAGGGGTATTTTGGCGGATCATTTGCATTGTGGCAGATAAGGAGAATCCTTGCAGTTGGTCGGTTGACGTGGCGTTTTTTTCTCTTACTACTCCAAAGCAGGCAAGAAAAAGTAAAAAAGCAACTAAGCCATAACCTGAGGCGATGGTGAGGTAACCTTCGCTGGGTTGAGCAAATTTTTCGACCAAGGGTTTGGTTAGCGCCGCCACCGTTAGCCCGCCCAAGGTGGCAAAAATCATTCTGAAACCTGCCACGCTGGCGCGCTCTTGCGAGTCGGAGGTCAACTCGGCGCTAAGGGCTGTATAGGGCATCGAAATAACTGTATAGGCAGTAGTAAAGCCAACGTGGGTAACCAGTGCAAACCAAAACTTGGTGCTATTACCGCCATCGATGTTGTAAAAGCAACTTATAAAAACCAAACAAACGGGCAGGCTTCCCCAAAGTAGATAAGGACGGTATTTTCCCCAGCGACTGCGCGTCTTGTTGGCCCAATAGCCCATCATTGGGTCGGTGATGCCGTCCCAGACCCGCGCTACCAAAAAGATGAACCCGGCTTGTAAGGGCGAAAGCCCCATAACATTGGTGTAGTAATAAAACAAAAACAACCCCACGCCTTGAAACATCAGGTTGAAAGCATAATCGCCGATGCCATAACCAAATTTTTGGCCGAAAGTGAGGCGTTGGGTAGTGGGTGTGTTCATAAAAAACGGCTAAGAAAGCGATGAAGAGGGCTGTTGTTGCTCTATTTCAAATTGCAATTTTACCAAATGGCGATAAATACCTTTTTCGAGCGTGTTCAGTTGTTCGTGTGTACCCGATTCGACCACGCGGCCTTTGTCTAACACATAAATCAGATCGGCTTTGCGGACGGTGGCCAAACGGTGGGCAATGATGAGCGTGGTGCGGTGCAGCATAAGTTGGTCGAGGGCTTCTTGTACCAATCGCTCCGATTCGGCATCCAACGAGCTGGTGGCTTCGTCTAAAATCAAAATGGCAGGGTTTTTCAACAAGGCACGCGCTATGGCGATGCGTTGTTTTTGCCCTCCCGAAAGTTTTACGCCCCGCTCACCCACCAAGGTTTGCAGTCCTTCGGGGAAGGTTTCGATAAATTGCCAAGCATTGGCTTGGCGGGCGGCCTTTTCGATTTCGGCGGCTGATGCCTGTGGGTTGCCATAAGCAATGTTTTCTTGGATACTGCCTCCAAACAATAGTACTTCTTGCGGTACAATGCCAATTTGCTTGCGCAAATAAGAAAGGTCGTAATGGGCTAAAGGTTGACCATCTATGCTGATTTGCCCTTTTTCGGGTGCATAAAAGCGGCTTAACAGTTGGACAACCGTAGATTTGCCGGCACCACTATGGCCTACCAAGGCTACTTTTTGGCCTGCCTCAATCGACAAATTTACTGCGTGGAGCACTTCCATATCGGGGCGGGTAGGGTAGGTAAAATGCACTTGCTCAAACTGTATTTTGCCTTTTACCGGAGGTGCTTCGTTTGGCTGTGGAGCGAGGGAAGACAATTCTGGGGTTTCATCTAAGATTTCCAAAATTCTGTCTGAGGCACCTACGGTGCGTTGCAATTGGGCATACATTTCGCCTAAGCCACCCACAGCCCCACCTATGAAAGCAGTATAAATGATAAAAGAAGTCAGATCGCCTACGGTGATTTCGCCGGCGGCTACCAATTGCACGCCATACCAAAGCACCAAAATAATGGCACCAAACAACCCAAAAATTATAAATGAGGCAAATACGCCCCGCAACTTGGCGGCCTGTAGTGCATAACGGAACACGGTTTGCAGCCCTGTTCCGTAACGTGCTATTTCGTAGCGCTCGTTAGTGAATGATTTCACCGCTTGGATAGATTGCAAAGTTTCTTCGACCATCACATTGGTTTCGGCCAACACATCTTGGGTTTTTTTAGATACTTTGCGGATGTGCCTTCCTATGAAAATGGCCACTATAATCAGCACCGGAAAAGTAGAAAGCATCAAAGCCGTCAGCTTGGCCGAGGTAACCAACAACAAAGCAATTCCAATGATCAAGGTGGCGATTTGCCTAAAAAATTCGGCCAAAGTAAAGGAAAGGACATCTTGCAACTGGGTGATGTCTGCCGTAAGGCGGCTAATCAGTTCGCCAACGCGCTTTTTTTCAAAAAAAGGCAGGGGCAGGGTGATGATGTGGCTATACAAAGCCAGCCGGATGTCTTGCATGGCTTTTTCGCTGACGCGCACAAATAGCAAAATCCTGAAAAAGGAAAAGAAAGCCTGTACCAGCAAAACAACTAAGAGTATCAGGCTGACTTGGTTAATGCTCCACGTTTCGCCTGTTTTTTGGGTGGCAGAATCGAGCAATTTGCCGGCCAAATAAGGAAACGACAAAGCAGTAAGTGTTGAAAAAAGCAAGAAAAGCATGCCCACCCCAAAGGTGAACCGATAAGGAAGTATAAACCGGAAAATACGGAGCGCCTTGGCTAAATCTTTTCGGGCTATTTTTTTGGGAGGGTTGGTATCGTTATCGTCAGTAGAACCAAAACGTTTGGCCATGTCATTCAAAAGTTGGATATACCGTTACAACCAACAGGTTGGCCGGTGTAGATCGGAAGAGCACACGTCTGAAC
>DMHB01000451.1 GCA_003449595.1 Microscillaceae bacterium
AACCCAAAGCTGTTTTTGCAGACATCAAAGGCGTTTATAAAAATAAAATCAATAAATTAGCTTACTGGAGTTTATAAATTATGAAGGTACTGATTACTGGTGGTGCAGGTTATATTGGTTCACACACAGCCGTTGAACTACTTAATTCAGGGTATGAAATTATTATCATTGATAATTTTTTCAATTCCGATCCGCAAGTAATTCAACTGATACAACGCCTCACAGGCAGGCAGTTTCGTTACTATTCTGTTGATTGTTGCGACTTACAAAGCCTCCACGAGGTATTTAGCCACGAAGAAGACATAGAAGCAGTGATTCACTTTGCTGCGCACAAGGCCGTAGGCGAATCCGTAGAACGCCCCCTAAAATACTATGACAACAACCTGAATGCCCTGCTTTCAATCTTGCAAGCGATGGAAGATTATGGCATCAAAAATCTCATTTTTTCCTCCTCCTGCACAGTTTATGGCAATGTGAACCTCGAACAATTGCCCATTGCCGAAACCACTGCTATGCAAGCGCCTACTTCGCCCTATGGCTATACCAAGCAAGTATGCGAAATGATTATCCAGCACCAAGTAGAATCAACCAAACTTAAGCTTCCTGAATACGCTTTAAAAAGTGTTTTATTAAGATATTTCAACCCCATTGGAGCACACCCCAGCGGTAAGTTGGGCGAATTTCCACAACAATTTACCAACAATGTTGTACCTGTTTTGATGGAAGCTGCTTTTCATAAAACCGAAAACTTCAAAATTTTCGGGAATGATTACAATACACCCGATGGTACTTGTATCCGTGATTTCATCCATATTTGCGATTTAGCCAAAGCACACGTAAGTGCCTTACAGTGGCTTTGCGCACAAGAAAATACCAATTTTCACGAGGTATTCAATGCAGGTACCGGCCAAGGCCACTCGGTATTGGAAATCGTACAAACCTTAGAAAAAGTAGCCAACACCCAGATCCACTATTCTTTTGCTCCACGTCGTATAGGCGATATTGAGCAGATTTACAGCGATGCTCGAAAAGCACAAGAACTGCTCCAATGGAAAGCCCAGTTTAGTCTCGAAGATGCGCTCGCACACGCTTGGCAATGGCAGCAAAATCTTTACCGAGATCAACGCTTTGAGGTATTACTCATTCAAAGTGAAAGCGACCAAGAGAAAGCCTTTGCTATTCGTCGTCAAGTTTTTGTAGAAGAACAAAAAGTAAGCCCCGAAGAAGAGTATGATGCCTTTGAAAGCAGCGCCCGGCATTTTTTAGTAATCGATCTCAATACACAACAAGCCTGTGGTACTGCTCGGTGGCGATTTACCGACCAAGGTATCAAATTAGAAAGGTTCGCCGTACTGGCTTCCTACCGAAGCCAAGGCGTAGGCTCTGTATTGGTCGAAAAGGTGTTACAAGACATTGTCCAACACCCCCGCTCGGCAGGAAAACTCATTTACTTGCACGCGCAAGTTACGGCTATGGGTTTGTATCATAAGTTTGGGTTTCAACCCATCGGCGATAAATTTTTGGAAGCCAACATTGAACATTATAAAATGATTTTGCCCGATGATGCCCCTTAAGTTTTTGTCTTATTTTGTGGGGTTGCTGCTAACAGGAATTACCTTCCTGATGGGAAGTTGTGGTTCTCCGACTGGCAAAGCACCTGCAAAAACAGCCTCACAAACACAAAAAATAACTGCTAATGACTCTACCAAGTCAAAAGCCAATGGCTCAAGCCAGAAAAAAATCCTGTTTTTTGGCAATAGCCTTACTGCAGGTTTTGGCTTAAAACTTACAGAGGCTTTCCCACACCTCATCCAGTTAAAAATCGATTCGCTGGGTTGGGGCTACCAAGTGATGAATGGCGGGCTAAGTGGCGAAACAACGGCCTCGGGAAAAACACGTATTGATTGGTTTTTAGAAGAAAAAATTGAGGTTTTTGTCCTCGAATTGGGGGGCAACGATGGCCTTAGAGGCATTGCCGTTGAAGAAACCAAGGCCAATTTGCAAGCCATTATCGACAAAGCCAAGACAAAAAACCCACAGATAAAAATTGTATTGGCAGGGATGCAAGTACCTCCTAATATGGGGCAAACCTATGGCCAAGCTTTTAGCCAAATGTACCCCGAACTTGCCAAGGCCAATCAAGCCGTTTTGATCCCTTTTTTGTTAGAAAAAGTAGGAGGCGAACCCTCCCTGAATCTGCCCGACGGCATTCATCCGACTGTACAAGGGCATCAAATCGTGGCGCAGACGGTTTGGAAGTTTCTCAGACCTGTATTAGAAGAACTCAATCAAGCTTCTTGAGCGGTAGCAAGGGGAGTTGCTGTATTGCTATCTGCTGCAACATTGCCTTGCGGTTCAATTTGGCCGTAGGTGTTTCAGTAAAATGCGTCAAGACTACAATTCCCTTTGGGATATAAAACCTTGGCAATTTGACTTCTAACGCTTTCCATAAGGCACTACACCAAACTTGTGTAGGTTCAAAATTTTCTACCACTAAGCACAACCTCTCTCCGAGTTGCTCATCAGGGATTCCGCCACAAAAAAAACGAAAAGTAAACCCTTGCTCAAAAAACCATTGCGCTAATACAGCCTCTACCGATTCAATTTGAATTTTAATTCCGCCGCTATTGACTACCCAGTCTAATCGGCCAAGCCATTTGAACTGGGTAGCGCCGATTAATTCTACTTGATCGTTGGTTTCTATCCATTGGTCAAGCGTTACAGCCCCTTTGATGCACAAGCAACCAGCCTCATTTTGTTTGATTTCTATTTGGGGCAACACTTCAAATGTGTCCTGTGGAGAGGCTCCATTGAGTCTTTGAAGGGCAATATGTGAAACGGTTTCAGTCATCCCGAAAGTAGCCCAAACCGGTGCTAAAACCTCCTGCTGAATAGCATACTTCAGGGCATAGCCAACCGAAGCCCCCCCTACCAAAACAGCCTGAAAACCATTGAGTTTTTCCAACAAAAGTGCGTCAGGCAAACAAGTCTGAATTTGTAATGGCACCATCGCTGCTAAGCCTATCGTAACATCTGCCGGTAATTTGGCCAACACAGCCGATGAAGGAGGAAGTACGAATAAGTCAAACTGCCCAACCAAAGCCCTGACCATCATCATTTTACCTGCAATAAAAGCTGGGTTCAAACACAACAAGGCCGAAGAAATAGGCGCAGTATGTTTTGCAAGCGCTTGTAGAGTAGCCTGTGCGCTTGCCTGCATCTGACTTCGCTGCACTTGAATAGGTTTGGGTTTGCTGGTCGAACCGGAAGTTTGAAGGGTAAATGCTGCTTGCCCTTGTCGCCATTGTTGACAAAAACGGATGACTTCCCAATCGTCGGCTTGAAGTGGGGCTATACCCTTGGAGGCAGGACTAAGTAAGCGCCACTCAGCTTCACTAAAGCGTATTTGATGATGAATGAAAACAATATCCAAAGGTTAATTTTTGAAGGTTAATCAATTGACTAAACGATGCGTCTAATGAGCAAATATAGGTTTTAGAATGACTAATTTTCATTAAAATATTTATTCTTCCAAATTTTATTTGGGTAAATTAAGAATTTAAACAGCATATTTATTCGATTAAATACATATCGCAAAATTAAAAATAGATTA
>DMHB01000326.1 GCA_003449595.1 Microscillaceae bacterium
TAGAAGGATTTGTATTTGCCCTCACCCCATTCAATTTTACAGCCATTGGTGGCAACCTCCCTACTGCGCCTGCTATGATGGGCAATTGCGTGGTTTGGAAACCCGCTTATACGCAAATCTATTCGGCGCACGTGCTGATGGAGGTTTTCCGCGAAGCCGGTCTGCCCGACGGCGTAATCAACCTGATTTATGTGGACGGCCCTACGGTCGGAAACATCGTATTTGCTCATCCCGAGTTTGCCGGTATTCACTTTACAGGAAGCACGCAAACCTTCCACAAAATATGGAACAGCATCGGTGCTAACCTTGCCCAGTACAAATCATACCCACGCATTGTAGGCGAAACCGGTGGCAAAGATTTTGTCATTGCCCACAAATCGGCCAATGCCAAAGCTTTAGCTACGGCACTCATCCGAGGCGCTTTTGAGTTTCAAGGACAAAAATGCTCGGCGGCTTCGCGGGCCTATGTTCCCGATAACCTTTGGGAAGAAGTAAAACAATATATGCTCGCCGATTTGCGCCAAATCAAAATGGGCGGGGTAGAAGACTTCCAAAATTTTGTCAATGCAGTAATCGATGAACGCGCTTTCGACAAAATTGCCAGCTATATCGACAAAGGCAAGCAAACCGACGGCATCACCTTGGTAGCCGGAGGCAACTACGACAAGAGCAAGGGCTATTTCATCGAACCTACCGTGTTTTTAACCCGCGAACCCCAGTCGTTTCTGATGTGTGAAGAAATCTTTGGGCCGGTGCTCACCATTTACCTCTACCACGCCGAAAACTTTGAACAAACCTTGGATCTGGTCGATCAAACTTCGCCGTATGCACTCACCGGAGCAGTTTTCTCGCAAGACCGCTATGCGTTAGACCTCGCCTTTGAGCGATTGCGCCAAGCAGCCGGCAATTTTTATATCAATGACAAGCCTACCGGAGCCGTAGTAGGGCAGCAGCCTTTCGGCGGAGGTCGTGCCTCTGGCACCAACGACAAAGCCGGTTCGTGGCTCAATTTGCTCCGTTGGGTATCGCCAAGGGCTATCAAAGAAACCTTTGTGCCTCCTCAAGATTTCCGCTACCCCTTTATGCAAGAAAGCTAAAATTCCTACTGCTGGCGCGCTATGTTGGGGCAAGTTGTTTGGCAATCTACTGATACACTCACCGTTTGGGCATTGAGTTGCCTGACGGTGGGCTTTGTGGGCTATCATTTTTCGGCACACCATCCGCCTTTTATTTCTTTTTGGCAAGCCCGTTTTGCTTCGACGCCGCCTACCGTGGTCGAAGTGGTATTCCAGAAAATGGCCGGAGTGGTTTGGATGGGCATTTTGCCCTTGGTTTCTATTCTTGGGATGCCTCAAATTTCGCTTGAAAAGCTGGGCTTATCGCTGCGAAACCTCGACCAATCCTTGTTTTGGATAGGCATATTAGCGCCCATCATTTTGCTGGTCAATGTCTTGAATGCACGCAAGCCTGACAGTTGGGCTATGTACCCACAAATGCGCCTGCAAGCGTGGACATCCTCAATTTTCACCCTCAACATCGTGTGCTGGGCATTATATCTTTTGGCGTATGAATTCCTCTTTCGAGGGATTTTGTTGCAGGGCACTTTGCACCTGGGTTTGGTGGCAGCCATTGCGCTCAACAGTAGTTTATATGCCTTGGCGCATCTCCCGAAAGGGATCAAAGAAACCGTTGGCGCTATCCCGCTAGGTATTGTCCTCAGTTATCTTACTTGGCAAACCCAAACCTTGTGGATTGCCTTCGGGGTGCATCTTTGTTTGGCCTTGTCGAACGATTTGCTTTGTTTGTATTTTCACCCTGAGATGCAATGGAAGAAAAAGTAGTTTTTGTTACCGGCGCTACGGGTTACATCGGCAAGCGGCTTTGTGCCGAATTATTAGCACAGGGCTACCGTGTCAAAGCCCTTTGCAGACAACTGCCCACTACTGCTCCAATGCCTAATCTGGAATGGGTGGTAGGCGATTTGACCAACGAAACAGATTTAAAAACTTTGGTGGCAGGCTGTAGCCAAGGGTTTCATTTGGCGGCTTATGCCAAAGTATGGGCCAAAGATCCGGCCACTTTTTTTCGCATCAATGTGGAAGGAACTACCTACCTGCTGGAGGCCGCTTTGCAAGCCGGTGTAAAGCGCGTGGTGCTTACCTCTACTGCTGGTGTGTTGGGGGCTTCGCCCGATGCTACGACGTTATGTGATGAAAATCAAACGCCAATTTTTCCATTGACGACAGCCTACGAAAAAACCAAAGCCATTGCGGAACACAAAGCCAAGGCTTTTTTGCAAAAAGGGATGGATATCATTACCGTAAACCCTACGCGGGTATATGGGCCGGGATTGTTGAGCGATAGCAACGCCGTTACGAAAATTTTGAAACAATACGGTGCCGGAAAGTGGAAATTTATGCCCGGAAACGGACAAAGCATTGGCAACTATGTTTTTGTGGAAGATGTGGTGCAAGGCTTATTGTTGGCTTTGTGGCACGGCAAAAGTGGCGAAAGGTATATTTTAGGCGGCGAAAATGCCTCCTACTGCACCCTATTCGATACAATGGGCCAAGTAACGGGCAAGACGCTCAAACTGTATCCAATGCCTTTGTCGGTGATGATGGCCGTGGCCAAATTTCAAAAACTAATGGCTGATGGGTTTGGGTGGCCTCCGCTTATTACCCCCGGGTTTGTGCGTAAGTACAACCACCATTGGAACGTAAGCAGCCAAAAAGCCATCGAGCAATTGGGATACAGCATTACCCCTTTGGCAAAAGGTTTGCAAACCACTTGGCAATGGTTGCAGTCTTCATAAAATTCCATAGTTTTGAGTGAAATGAAACCAACCCTTGCGAAACCAACTTTTACACTCATTACCGGTGCCAGCGCCGGAATAGGCAAGGCTATGGCCGAACGAAGTGCAGCATTGGGGCAAAACCTGCTGTTGGTAGCTTTGCCCGACAATGGCGAACTGAGTAGTATTGCCAATTCTCTTGCAGCAAAATATGGTATTGAAGCCTATTGTTTCCCCATCGATTTAGCCCATTCAGAGGCTCCTGAGCAAATTTGGGCTTGGATTCAGCACCAAGGGTTTGGGGTCAATGTATTGATCAACAACGCCGGGGTAGGCGCTATAGGGGCTTTTGAAAATGCTTCGGTGGCTTTTTACCAGCAACTTATTCAGCTCAACATCATGGCCTTGGTAAAACTGACCCATTTGTTGTTGCCCGAATTGAAAAGCCATCCCAAAGCCCACATTTTGAATGTAAGCAGTTTGGCGGCTTTTTTCAATATGCCATACAAAATTATCTATGCTGCCAGCAAGCATTTTGTATATGCCTTTAGCCGAGCGTTACGGGTCGAGCTATCCAATACTTCGGTAAGTGTTACGGTGCTTTGCCCGGGGGCAGTCATTACCAATCCTGTTATTTTGGAGCGTGTTCGCCAAGTAAGCCCTTGGGCTGAAAACCTGGCTTGGTATCCTGAAGCGGTGGCCGATTTAGCCATCCGGCAAATGCTCAGAGGCAAAGCCGTAGTTATACCGGGACTACTCAACCGGCTAACCATTTGGTTGAGCTGGTGCTTGCCTACAGGGCTACGATTACAAATTTTGAGTTATCTTTTTGGACGAAAACATTCCACTGCACCAACTATATTACCGATTTCTACACACATACCCATTGCAAACGATAAATTAACTGAATCTACTTCCCCCACATTTAATCACTAATCTCTCTTTCACCTTTATAAAGTTTTCAATAGTGCGTGTTTTATTTATCAATAGTCCTAAGTTCGATTACTTGCAAGATTTGACCTATCACGGATTACACTTCTTACCGGATCGGCCAACGGTTGTAGATTATCCTTTCCACTTAGGCTTTCATTTTGAAAAGAAGCGGTATCCTTGCAATTTAGGCTACTTGCCGGGTACTTTGGTGAAGAGTTTTTGGCAAGACAGGCGTTTGCAAAACACCGACTTGGTGGTGGTTGGTGCTGCCAAACCTGATTGTTTTCGCACGTATTTGAAAATTCTGCCTCAGCTACCTGCTGAAGTAAAAATTATTTTTGTGGACGGGGGCGATTTTAGTGCGGTAGGGGGAGACTTAAAGCGCCTACACGCCTATCCGCTTTACGAAGAAGCCATCCGGCAGCGACCGTTCGACTTAGTTTTCAAAAGAGAATATTTAGAAAATACCACCTACGAGTCGAATGTAGTGCCTTTCCCTTTTTCTTTTCGGGCAGATTATATGCCTTCGCCATCGGCTGCCAAACAATACGATGTAGCTTTTTGGGCCGTAGAGTCGCACCCCATCCGCACCAAAGCCTTAGAAATTTTAGAAAATCGATTTGATTGTACAACCAACGGCACGGTTAAAAACCAAGTATTTTCTAAATACAAACGCAAGGGCAAGCAATATTTGGCCGCTTTGCAGCAATGCAAAATTGTACTCAACTTACGCGGTGTCGGTTGGGACACCTTGCGCTATTGGGAAGTGCCAGCCTTGGGCGGGCCTTTGATGATTAGCCAACGCCCTCAAATTGTAATCCCTCATAACTTTGAACATCAAAAGCACGTCATCTTTTGCCAAGATGATCTCGCCGACTTGGTAGATATATGTGAGTATTACCTGCACCACGAAGCCGAACGCCAAGCCATTGTGGAGGAAGCACGGGTGTTTTCGCAAGTCAACCATTCCTCTATAGCCAGGGCAACACAGTTTTGGACTGTTGTTCAATCTTATTTCCCTGAATTATTTCGATAAAAACCAATTCTCCTATGCGGTCAGTTCTACTCTATAATTTATTTCCGGTAAACCATTGGCAAGAAGTTACGCAAAGCCTTTTGCAGAACCACCACCACGATGAACTTTACATTCACATCACACTGCCTTGGTGGAAGAAGTGGTTTGGTAACCGAGCAGAAAAGCAAATCCGTGAGTTTTTGACACAATACACTACCCAAGACCATATTTTTTGCTCTACCAATCAGAAGAAATTAGGAGAGGTAATTGGTTTCAATGTATTTCGACAACAGATTGATTTTCAACCGTTTGAGATGGCCACTTATATCCACAGCAAAGGAGTAAGTCGTCCCGAAAACAAAAACATAGCCGATTGGACAGCTATGATGGGGTATTTTGTATTAGAGAAGCACGCTTGGTGCAAGGAGGTTTTTGAGAAAGGCAAATCACTGTATGGATGTAATCTAAACGTGGTGGACAACATTGATGCAAAAATTCCTGAAGTATTTAGAAATACTAAATTTTGGTTTTCAGGTAATTTTGTTTCTATCAACCTGCAAAAGCTCCACGGGGCATTTCTACAAACCCCTTGCGAACCCAATTACTATGGAATAGAACGATTTTGGGGGCGCTTATGCGAAGCGGATGAGGCATATTGTCCTTTCGATTCTACTCCTTTGGTAAATCATTATGACGAACCATTTCCTGCCAGTAGGTATGTCAACGCGCCGATGCCGCCAATAGATTAGTAATAGTTTATTTACCGCCTATTACTATTTCAAGCATTGTGTCGGTATTCAAATACAGGTTCGCGGTGCGTAAAATTTCTTCTGCGGTGATTTGGTGAATAGAATCGAAGAATAGCTCGTAGTAGCTATAATCTAATTCGTTGAGGTAAAGATTTTTGAACCTATCCGCAGTTTTGAATGGCGTAGCAAACATACCGGCCATAGAGCCTAAAAAATAGTTTTTTACCGTTGTCAACTCTTCTTCTGGCACTAATTCCTGTCGAAGCAGGCGGGCTTCTTTATGAATTTCATCGATGGTTTGTTGCGTAAACTCCCGCTTTACGTCCGTGCCAATTACCCAATAGCCCGCATTTTTTTGGTTGGCCAACTGTGAATAAATGCCATAGGTAAATCCTTTGTCCTCGCGAATGTTTTTCATCAGGCGCGAGCCAAAATATCCCCCAAAGATTTCATTCAACATCACTAACGAAAAGTAATCCGGGTGTTTTTTGTTGAGCGTCAGTGTAGCAATTCGCAAAGAAGATTGAAGGCTTTCGGGCTTGTCCACAAGATAAGCCTCTGGGTTGGTTAGAGGCTCGAAACTGAAGGAAGCCAACGATTTTGTATAGGGTTCGATGGGCAGATTGCCTAAATATTGATGGATTAGTTTTTTTTCAGTATCGCCTATCCAGCCCGACGCAATGATGTCAAAGGGCTTTTGTTTCACAAAATGCTTATAAAACTCATCAATCACTTCCCTATTCATTTGTTGGATGGTGGCCTCATCCATTTCACGTCCGTAGGGGTGGTGTGCTCCAAACAAACGGACACGCATTTGTTGGGACGCTACATAGCTATTTTTTTGCAGGTTGACACTCAGGTTTTGGAGCATCAACTTCTGAATGTGTTCGAGTTCTTCTTCTGCGAAAACGGGTGTTTGCAGTATTTCTTGCAACAATTGAAGCAAAGGCTCTAAAAACTTAGCAACAGAATATACCGTAATGCTAAAACTGTCAAATCCTGAAGAGCATTCTATGGCAGCCCCAAATTGGTCGATGTAGGCGTGTATCTGAGCTGAACTTTTGTGCTGTGTGCCTTCTAATAGCATTTTGGCGGCAAATAAACTACTACCGCTGACTTGCTCGTACCAACTGCCAGCTTTAAATATCAATTCCAAACGTAGTACAGGCTGAACACCACCATGTACGGTGTATAATTGAGCACCGTTAGCCAGCGATTCTACCTCGGGTTGAATGATGGCTAAGTGCTCAATCACCTGAAATTCAGGCGGTTGGCTGCGGTTCAAAGCGGCCATTAGTCTTGGTCGGGGTTATTAGCAGCAGACTTTTCTTTGAAGTTGAAAATCAAAGAAAAGCGTAAAGTCTCGGCCAAAGGATTGTTCTGCACAACGGGTATGATATAAGCTACGTCTAACCCAAACACGTTGTAGCGAAAGCCTAACCCCACACTAAAGTAGCGGCGGTTGCCTTTGTTCCTGTCTTCGTGGAAGTAGCCTAAACGAGCCGAAAACAAATCGCTGCCAAATTTGTCGCTATACCAATATTCTAAACCGGTAGCAATCATTAATTCTTGCATTTTTTCGCTGAAACCGCCCGGTGCATAGGTCAAACCGGCCCACATTCCTTGGATAACAGTCAGGTTGCGCGGGTCATCGCCTCTGATAATTTGCCCTTGTGAATTAATTTGGGGAGGAGTTGGCACCAATAGTTTGTTCAAATCCAAGGCCCAAGTAAAGCGGTTGAACTCATCAATTTTTACGGTAAAAGCTCCACCCAGTCGCAAATTCGTAGGGATGAAGTCATTGTTACGGTTGTTGGAATAAGATACTTTCGGACCAATATTGGAGATGTTGAACCCCCAAGCGATTTTGGAACGCATACCAAAGAAATCAATGTCGTTGGATTGGTAAAACATCGAAATATCGACAGAGCCTGAATTAATTGGTCGGGTTTCCACCTGATTGCCAATCAATAAGTCGGCTGATAAGTTGGAATGGATGTAGCGCGCAGTAACCGCCAAGCTGAGTTTGTCGGAAAGCTTGCGTGAATAGCTTGCATCAAAAGCTACTTCGCGGGGCATAAAATCGCGGATAAGATTGCCCGAGCCATCAGTAAACTGAATATTCCCTAAGTTGAAATAGCGAAGCGAACCGCCAATGGCTTGTTTGTTGTCTATCTGGTAAAAGCCAGACAAATAAGAAATCGACATATCGTTGACAAACTGGCGCAGCCAGGGGCTGTAAGAAAGTGCAAAACCTGAGCGATTGGGGATAAAAACTAATTTAGCAGGATTCCAATGGGTCGCGTTGACATCGGGGGCTGTCGCCACACCCACATCGCCCATTCCGGCTGCACGGGCATCAGGGCTAATATTCAAAAATGGTACAGAAGTATTAATTACACGTCGGGTGGTATCTTGTCCTAAAAAAGAGGCTGATTGGCTCGGTTGACCCAAGGCTTGGTAAGAAGAGATGCACAACAAGCCTATCCATAGTTTTATCCAACGAGAGAGTTTTAATTCCATAAATGAGGGGTTAAAATTTTGCTTTACAAATATACGCATAGTTCAAAGAAAGATTGTTTGTAGGCTTGAACGAAAAAAGATTAATTAATGACGACTAATCGATTTTGAACCACGCCCTTCTGCCCATCTACCTGCGATTTTACTTCTATTTGGTACAAATATACACCTTGGCCAAAGCGCCTGCCCGACTCGTCTAAGCCATCCCACGGAATATCCACAATGCCGCTGCTTTGGGTTACGGTGTGGGTGAGGCGTTTGCGCAGTGTGCCCTGTGCATCGAAAATCTGAATGACCACCAACAAATCCTGCCCTTTGCGGTTGTGGTCAAATCGAAAAGTAGTTTGGTCGGCCAGTGGGTTGGGATAGTTGAGTACGTCTTTGAGCA
>DMHB01000141.1 GCA_003449595.1 Microscillaceae bacterium
TAAGCAGGTGTAGGTTTCATATAACTCTGACCCCAAATTTGAGTATAAATTTTTACCTTTCAAAATGAAGCTCCTCTTGCAGGCTCTCCCAAAGATGCTCGAAGTCATGATCGCGGGCTTGTTTGAACAGCGGATTATGAAAATCGTCTAATTTTTGAAGCAACTGAAGTAGTACCAGCTTCTCAGATTGGCTAAGGTTGCCACTCACCAATTGCGACACTTGGGTCATTTTCTCAAAAGTGCTGAACAAGGCGGCTCTGCCAGCCGAAGTAAGAAATAATTGTTTGCTGCGCTTGTCTGTAGGGTCGGTGCGCTGTTCCAAAAAGCCACGTGCCACAAGCCGTTTGATAACCTCCATCCCCGAGGTTTTCTCTTGCAAATTAGCTTCTATCAACTCTATTTTGCTGATGCCCTCGCGCCTCAGCAGGCTCACCAAATACGTAAAATCATCACCATTCAACAAAGCCGAATCTTCTAAAGCCTTCTTAATATAGACTTTGGCATATCGGTTCAAAAATATCAACAATGCACTGATGCGCGATTCGACCGTTTCTGATTCTGTTACAACAGGCATAGGCAAGGCCTGCTTTTCGGTAGGCACAACTGAAAACTGCCCACTTAACCAAGTCGAAAACCGCAATACAGTGTGTGTGGCTTGATCGGGGTGCTGGTTTTCGAAGGTTTCTAAATAAGCCAGTATTTGCTGTAAGAATGTGTAGTTCATAGTAATTATCAGTACGGTTTTGTACTAAAATAAAAATAAAGGAATAAAAATATTCTACTTTGGTAAACCTTTTTTAGCATAGAATGTTTACGTATTTAATTCAAAAAATTAAAACAAATACATTCTATTTTATGATTCGGTTTTTTTCCCTTCTTTTTTTGTATCTGGGTTTTGTTTTTTCGCCTTTGTGGGCGCAAAACACCGGTATTTTAACAGGAACCGTCCGTGATAAAAACACCCAAGAGTTGCTTGTTGGCGTGGCGGTAGCGATCGAAGGCACTTCTACCGGAAGTATCACCGATCTAAACGGCTATTTCAAAATTGCCGGTGTTCCTACCGGAAGTTACAACATTCAGGCTACGTTTGTAGGCTATAAACCCACCACCAAATACAACATTGTGGTTACCTCGGGCAATGTAAACGAGCTGAGTTTTGAAATGGAGGAGGCTGTTTCTGAGCTGGGCGAAATCCAAGTAGTAGCCGATCGCTCGGCTTCGGTGGCCACCATCGAAACCCCCAATTCTATCCAACGTCTTACCACAGAAGAAATTCGCAGCAAACCCGGAGGCAATTTTGATATTTCTCGCGTGGTGCAAGTGTTGCCGGGCGTAGGTGGTACTTCGGGCTCTGTGGGAGGTTTTCGCAACGACATCATCATCCGCGGGGGAGCGCCCAACGAGAATGTATATTATTTAGACGGTATCGAAATTCCAGTGATTAACCACTTCGCCACCCAAGGCAGTGCCGGAGGCCCTACGGGTATTCTCAACGTATCGTTCATCGAAGATGTAACCCTTAGTTCCAGTGGTTTTGATGCTCGCTACGACAATGCGCTCTCGTCGGTTTTTCAGTTCAAACAAAAAGAAGGCTCTTTAGAAAAATTTCAGGGCAACGTGCGCCTCAGCGCCACCGAACTGGCACTTACCAATGAAGGGCATATTGGCAAAAAAACTACTTTTCTGACCTCGGTGCGCCGGTCGTATTTGCAATTCCTTTTTCAGGCCATCGACTTACCTATTCGGCCAAATTATTGGGATTTTCAGTACAAAGTCGTACACCGTTTCAATAGCAAAACCACTCTTACAGCCATTGGAGTAGGTGCCATCGACGAATTTTCGTTTGCCGTACCCCGAAGATCGACCCCTGAAAAAGAATATGCTTTGCGGTCGAACCCCAGCATCAACCAATGGAATTATACAATTGGGCTTTCGCTGAAACATTTGATCAACAATGGTTATTGGAACATTGCCCTAAGCCGCAATGTGTTCGACAATGCCTTGGATAGGTTTGAAGACAACCAACAAGGCGACGAATCGCGCCGGATGTTGAAGGCAAGATCGCAAGAAATAGAAAACAAGCTCAGAATAGATGTCAATAAATTTAATAACGGATGGAAATACTCTTTTGGGGTGATGGCGCAATTTGTCGAGTTTGGCAATAGCCTGTTCAACCGACTACAGCGCCAAATTGTAGATGTCAACAATGTATTGCTACAACCCGAAATATTGATAACTGCCAATACACAAATCAACTTCTTCCGTTTTGGGGCGTTTGGTCAAGTTTCAAAAGGGTTTTTTGGCAACCGCCTGAACCTATCGTTGGGGGTTCGTACCGATATGAATACCTTCACCACTACTGGGATGAATCCTTTAGAAACCTTTTCGCCTCGGTTTTCGGCCTCTTATGCCATTTCCGACAAGTGGACGGTCAGCGCATCTATTGGGCGTTATTATAAAATTCCAATTTATACGGTATTAGGCTTCCGCGATGCCAGTGGCACTTTGGTCAACCGCGACAATCGCTATATGCAATCCGACCATTTGGTTACAGGGATTGAGTTTTTACCACGCCCCGGCACCCGCATCACCCTCGAAGGTTTCTACAAACAATACAACGACTATCCGGTGTCTATCCGCGAAGGGGTTTCGTTGGCCAACCAAGGTGGCAATTTCGGAGCCATTGGCAACGAGCAAGTTTTTAGCTCGGGCAAAGGGCGCTCTTACGGGATTGAAATATTTTTCCAACAAAAATTAGTCAACAACCTATTTTTTGCGGTTTCTTATACCTTGTTCAAAAGCGAGTTTAGCGGCTTAGATCCAAATCGTTTTATTGCTTCGGCTTGGGATACACGCCACCTGCTTTCAGGGTTATTGGGGCGCAAATTTAAGCGAGGCTGGGAAATAGGCCTGCGCTATCGTTTTGCGGGGGGCGCACCTTTTACGCCTTTTGATTTGATTGCTTCGCAGCGCAACTATGCTTCGCTGGGGGTGGGTGTGTTAGACTTGGCGCGTTACAATACAGAGCGCTTGGGGTCATTCAACCAATTTGACTTCAGAGTTGACAAGAAGTGGAATTTTAGAGGATTTACCCTCGATCTGTTTTTAGATGTTTCTAATGCACTTGTATTGCCCAATCCGGCTTTCCCTCAATATACTTTCCAACGGTTGCCCGATAACAGTGGCTTTGCTACTACCGACGGCACGCCTTTGCGGTCGGACGGGAGCAACGCCATCCCATTGATTTTGCGCAACGACGACCCCACCGTGCTTCCTACATTAGGGTTTATTATTGAGTACTAAACAATTGTCTTCCATCGTATCACAAATTGGGTCAATGTGTTGCATTGGCTCAATTTTTTTTGTAGCGGACTTTGATTTTGTTGAATAAAAAAACAGGGGATATTACACAAAAAGCCAAGAGCAGCTGAAAAATAATAGACTTGCCGAACA
>DMHB01000143.1 GCA_003449595.1 Microscillaceae bacterium
GTTACCCGCGCCGCATAGCATTCGAAGAAATTATCAGCGATTATGTGGCCAATTCTAAAATTGCCGCTATTTTCAACTTTTTGGCAATCTTGGAGCTATTACAAAGCAAACACATAATTTTGTATATGGAAGACGACGAAACCGGTTATAATAATTTCTGGATTGAAGCAAATCCCAACCCCGACGAGTATGTCGAGAAGCCTATTACATTACCCGAATAACAATAGCAAGGAAACATAAAACAACCATGAGTCAAATTCATAATAAAAACGAGTTACTCAAAGGCATTAACCCCAGCAAAGTATATATCCCAACCCTAATTGGCTTAGGGGTGGTGGTTTATATGATTCTCACGGATCACGAACTGAGTTATAAAACCTTAGGAGCCTATATCAGCCAAGCCTCTGTGTTTTGGTTGGCGATGGCTGTGGTGGCTTTGCTGGTGCGCGACTTGTTTTACATATACCGCATTCGCCACCTTACCCGTGGGCAGCTTAGTTGGACAGGCAGTATGTACACCATTTTTTTATGGGAATTTTCTTCAGCCGTCAGCCCTTCGGCAGTGGGTGGCACCGCCGTTGCGTCTTTTCTTTTGCTGAAGGAAGGCATCAGTTTCGGCAAATCATTGGCCTATGTGTTGGTTTCGGCTGTATTAGACAATATGTTTTTCATTTTGGTAGGAGCCGTAGTGATTACCATTAGTTTCACAGGTGGCTATCCGCAAGGCAGCATCTTCCCTACCCTTTCCGAATCGACTACTGCCGTCGAGGCCGTATTTTTTACAAGTTACACGGTCATCACCCTCTACACAATTTTGATGGCCTACGGTTTATTTGTAAAGCCTGAATTTATCAAATGGTTATTCATCAAACTGACTTCTTTCCGTTGGCTGAAGCGTTTTCAACACGCCGCCGAAGAGCAAGGCAACGAATTGGTGATTGCTTCTGCCGAGTTGAAAGGCATCCACATAGGGTATTGGATTCGAGCCATTTTATCGACTTTAGTAGTCTGGGTGGCGCGCTATTTTATCGTCAATTGCTTGATTTCGGCAGTCAACGAAATTAGTTTTAGCGACCACACCTTTATTTTTTCGCGACACGTGGTGCTATGGGTCATTTTGTTGATTGGGTTCACCCCCGGCGCTTCCGGTATTGCTGAAATTGCCTTCAAGGCATTTTTTGAACCTTTTTCAGGCACATTTACTTCTATTACTTCCATTGTCTGGCGTATTGTAACTTACTATCCTTACCTTATTTTAGGAGTTATTTTCTTGCCTCGTTGGATTAATCGCGTATTCAGCAATCAAAATGAAGAAGAAACCGTAACCAGCGACCCGGTTAATCAATAAAAACCAACCTTTTTATTACTTTGACATTGTAATCATTTTTACGAAACCCTCAGTAATTTATCTTATGGCTGCTGTTACCCGTCCTTTTAACTTTAAAAAGTGGATTGAAGAAAATCGCCACTTGCTCAAGCCACCTGTTGGCAATCAACAAATTTACAAAGACAACGAAGATTATATTGTAATGGTAGTGGGCGGCCCCAATGCCCGCAAAGACTATCATTACAATGAAGGAGAAGAGTTTTTTTTTCAAATTGAAGGCGATATTGTACTGAAAATAATCGAAGAAGGCAAACAAGTCGATATTCCTATCCGCGAAGGTGAAATTTTCTTACTTCCTGCCAAAGTGCCTCACTCGCCTCAAAGACCCGCCAATACGGTCGGCTTGGTCATAGAACGCTACCGAAGAAACCACGAAAACGATGGCTTTATTTGGTATTGCGAAAATTGCCACCACAAACTCTACGAAGAATACTTTGAAATGACCGATATAGTGAACCAATTGCCGGTAGTGATGAATAATTTCTATAATTCGCTGGAACGCCGCACCTGTTCCAACTGTGGCACTGTGATGCAAAAACCCGAACTTCCTAAAGTATAATTAAAGCAAACTATGCAGTTTGAAAATACCTTCGATTTTGCCCAAAAGGCCGACCAACAAGATCCAATCAATGCTTTAAGAAACCATTTCCATATCCCCTCCGAAAATGGGAAGCCTGTCATTTATTTCTGTGGCAACTCGTTGGGTTTACAGCCCAAAAATACATCTGGATTAGTCGAAGCAGAAATGCAAAAATGGAGAGAGTTGGCTGTAAAAGGTCATTTTTGTGGCCAAGGACAATGGTATGACTTCCATAAATCCCTAAAGCCTTTTTACCAAGACATCATCGGAGCAACCCCCGAAGAAGTAGCCATTATGAATAACCTTACGGTGAATTTACACCTGATGATGGCCACTTTTTATCGGCCAACTTCCCAACGATATAAAATTCTTTTGGAAGCCGGTGCTTTCCCTTCCGACTATTATGCTTTAGAAACCCAAGCCCAACAACACGGTCTTGACCCGGCAGAAGTGCTTGTTCCGCTGAGCCCACGCCCAGGCGAGCATATTTTACACACCGAAGATATTTTGTCGGCCATCCACCAACACCAAGACTCGTTGGCTTTGGTGATGTTGGGCGGAATCAACTATTATACCGGACAATGGTTCGACATGCCTGCCATTACCCAAGCTGCCCAATCGAAAGGTATCGTTGTGGGCTTCGATCTGGCGCACGCCGCAGGCAATGTGCTGCTTCAGCTACACGATTGGGGCATTGATTTCGCGGTTTGGTGTACCTACAAATACCTCAACTCAGGCCCGGGTGGTGTTGGCGGCGCTTTTGTACACCAGAAGCACGCGCAAAACACCCAACTTCATCGCTTGGCAGGATGGTGGGGCTACGACGAAACAACTCGGTTTCAGATGCAACCCGGGTTCAAAGCCATCGCCAATGCTGACGGCTGGCAATTAGCCAACCACGCCATTTTGAGCCTAACTTGCCACAAAGCAGCCTTAGAGATTTTCGGTAAAACTTCGATGGCCGCCCTGCGTGCCAAAAGTACACAACTCACTGCTTATGCAGCTGCTATCATTGCTCAAATCAACGAACAACAAGGGGCAGGTTTAACCATCATTACCCCCTCTAATGCTTCGGAGCGAGGGGCGCAACTCTCTATCGATACCGGCAAACAAGGTAAACGATTATTTGAAATACTGAGCGAAGCCGGAGTGGTAGCCGACTGGCGCGAACCCAATGTAATCCGCATAGCGCCTACACCGCTTTACAACACCTTTGAAGAAGTCTATCAATTTGGGCAAATTCTAACCAACGCCCTGCAACCACAACCAGCCACCACTTAGCCAGCCAAAAGCTATGCAACGATCCATTGCCATCGATATTGGCAATACACGTATCAAAGTGGGTTTTTTTGAGTCTGCTTCGCTATTAGAAACCACCCAAAGCACCCACTGGGAAGAAATTTGGCCTGCTATAAGCCAATTTGCCCCACAAGCTACCATTATCAGCAGTGTAAAGCCTGTAGCCGATGTTTGGCTAACACAACTGCAAAAAATCCAACCAACGGTGTGCTTGCTTGACTATCAACTTCCATTGCCCATCCAAAACCACTATGGCACGCCCCACACGCTGGGTATGGATCGCGTAGCAGGCGTGGTAGGTGGCCAGTTTTTATATCCAAATCAAGCCATTTTGGTTATCGATGCCGGCACTTGCATTACTTATGATTACTTAAACCCTGCCGGGGAATACCAAGGTGGAATTATCTCGCCGGGTTTGCAAATGCGCGCCAAAGCTATGCATGAATTCACAGCCAAATTGCCGTTGTTATCAGCTGATATACTTACAAAACCCAATCCGGCACTGACCGGAAACAACACCCAAGAAGCGATGGCCAGTGGGGTATTCTGGGGAATTGTAGCAGAAATGAATGGAATTATTGAAATGTATCAGTCTGATAATCAACAACTTAAAGTTCTAATTACAGGTGGTGATGCTATTTTTTTTGAAACTAAATTAAAACCACTGATATTTGCACACCCAAATTTGATACTCACCGGATTATTTAGAATTTTGCAATATAATGTTGCACCCAAAAACAAACAGTAAGCTTTTCTTATCTCTGTTGTTCATCCTTTCCTCGCTGAAGATTTACGCACAAGATGGTACAAACTCTCCCTACTCAAGGTTAGGGCTTGGTGACCTTGTTGCACCTGCTTATGCACACCAAGCCGGGATGGCCAATATTGGCGTCAGCTATACACGCCCCAATTTTATTAATAATACCAACCCTGCTTTGCTCGCTCGTACAGATTTTACCATCTTCGAGGGCGGTGCTATGATGGGCTTCAAAGTATTGGAAAACAATAGCAACGTATCGCAACAAGACTTTGGTGGCAACCTCAATTATTTGTCGTTGGCCTTTCCTATACGCAAAAAATGGACTATGAATATCGGGTTGATGCCATATACTTCTGTTCGTTACCGTGACCAATTCAACCAGAACGTTGTCAATTCCAATTTCACAGCCTTTTATGACTTCCAAGGAACTGGTGGTCTGACCCAGTTACATTGGTCAAATGGCGTTGAACTATTCAAAAACTTTTTCTTAGGCTTTAAATTAGGATATATTTTTGGAGCCACTACCAAACAAGCCTCTGCCACGCTCAATTCAGGTGTAGAATCCTCACGTACTGTTTTAGTACAACGTTATCGCTACAACGATTTAACCTTCGAAGCCGGATTGGCTTACACATTCAAACTCAATGATAAATATAGTTTAAACACCGGTTTGGTTTATGGCATCAACAGAGACATCAATGCGACCCGTTTCGAAGCCCTCGAACGTCGTTTGCTTAACAATGATTTGGCAATTTTGGCCGATACACTTGTAAATAATGCCAAAGGCACAGTTACATTACCTGAGAAATATTCTTTTGGAATCAGTATTCACAACGAGTACAAATGGTTGGTAGGGTTAGATATTTCGATGCAAAATTGGTCTAATTTCAGAGATTTTGGCAGAAACGATTCTCTCCGCAATGCACTCTCAGTAGGCTTAGGTTTTGAGATCACACCGAATATTTATGCCATCGATAAAAAAGACTTTTTCAAGCGAGCTACCTACCGAGTAGGGTTCAATTATATACAAAACCCTGTCAAATTTGCAGGGGTAAATTTAGACGAATTTGCTGTTACGGCTGGGGTTTCCTTAGCTTTCAACAGAAATATAGCGATGTTCAATATCGCCGTTCGCGCTGGTACAAGAGGCGCACTTTCGCTTATCCGAGAAAATTACATAAGACTAAACTTAGGTATTACAATTAACGATAAATGGTTTGTTAAACGCAAAATAGATTGATAGAGTGATGAAAAAAATCTACTTCCTTACAACTGTGCTCGCAGGTCTTTTGCTTACCTGTTCTGTTTTTGCTCAAGCGCAATGGGATTATGGCGACTTGAAAGATGTCGGACCTGAAAAAAAGGTTCTTTTGGAAGATGCTATGAAAGCACAGGCTTACGCCGAAGCCTTGCCTCAGTTACAATGGTTTTTGAAAAATCTACCCAAGGCGCACAAAAATATTTATATCCACGGAGCCGAAGTGTATAACCACTTAGTGGAAGTTACCCAAGATCCTGAGTTACAAGTAGCTTATGCCGACTCTGCCCTGATGATGTACGATAAGCGTATTGAGCTTTTCGGCGAAGCCGAACGTCCTACAGCCATCAAAAACAAATGCTTCTATGCCTATTATTATTGGTCGCCCCGCAGCGACAAAGCGCAAGTTTTGTATGATTTATACAAAGAAGTAATTGGCTTACAAGGGAAAAACACGGCTGCACGTGTAATTGATGACTACATGCGCTTGGTCTCATTGAAAAAAATATCTGCCAATCCAGAAAAAATGGCAAGTCTTTCTGCTGAAGACAAACCTTTTGCCGAAGCTTTGAAAGGTGGCGAACAACTAACAGATGAAAAAGTAGTTGAAATTTACGAGGTTTTGATGGCAATTACCGATTCAAATATGCCTAAAAGTTCTGCTGATGAAGATTGGGCAAGCACCAAAGGTAATCTGGAAGCTTATTTCCGAAACTGTGTTACCATTGATTGCGAATATGTCAAAAAAACGTATGAGCCTAAATTCAAAGCTGACCCTAACAATTCGGTTTTAGCCGAGCAAATTGTTTCTTTAATGTTGGGCAGTGGATGCGAATACTTGAAAGAACCCTTGTTTTTACAAACCTTATTGGTGATTTACAAAGCCGAACCTACCGATTCACGCGCTACTTCCATTGCCTTGATTTATCAGAGCAATGGCGACAACAACAAAGCTTTAGAATATTTTGCGAAAGTATCTGACAAAACCAACTTAGCAAAGGCTTACATCAACTTAGGTACAGAAAGCAAAAAAGCCGGTAGAAAAGACGAAGCACGTAATTATGCACTAAAAGCTGCCGAAGCCGGTCTTAAATCTGAAGCCTATATTTTTATTGGCAATTTGTATATGACCAGCGGGGGCGAATGTACCAATAGCAACCCCGTATTGGCACGTGCTTGTTACTTGGCAGCCTACGATGCTTACGCGACTGCTGGTTTTGCACAAGGTATGAGCAATGCCCAAGCACAATTTCCAACCAGTGAAGATATTTTCACTTTAGGAATGGAAGTAGGTCAATCGATTCCTGTAGGCTGTTGGATTGGCGGCACTACTGTTCTCCGCAAGCGATAAAATACGCTTTTATACTGTAACTTTATATGAAAATGTGTTGCTTGTACGTAGATAAACAAAAGTACAAGCAACATTTTTTTATGCCGCAGTGCTATCCTTCTCCTCTTCTTCTTGTGGCTATGGCGATAGGCTTATGCCTTTACAGTTGTAAGAAAAAAGACGAAAAAGCCGTCAATGTCAAAAAAGTGCAGTACCAGGGCCCTATGGTCGAAGCCAAAAATACGCTGACTTTTTATAGCGACTCGGCCAAATTAAAAATTAAGCTGGCTGCCAAACTTCGCTTAGAATATAAAAATGGAGACCAAGACTTCCCCCAGGGCATTGTCATCGACTTTTACAACCGCAGTGGACAAAATGAGTCGCGCTTGACTGCCGACAAAGGCAAATTCATCAAAGAAAAAAGAGCTTATACTGCCATAGGCAATGTAGTAGTCGAAAACCTATTGGAGCAAAAAAAACTTTTGACCGAAGAACTTCACTGGACTCCTGACAACCAAACCGTTTACACTGAGCCAGATATGCTTGTTCACATCATTACCCCAGCCGAAAAATTAGATGGTTATGGCTTGAAGGCCAAACAAGACCTATCTGTTTACAGGCTTGCCCGCCCTCAAGGTATTTTATCTGTCCAACAATAGTTATTAAAATGCGCCTGATCGATTCTTTACTCCTTTCCGGCTCAGTTGCCTTTATGCTTATCAGTATTAGTCAAATATTTTATGGAAAGTTTGCAGATAGCTACTGGGTATTGATGCTCTCTATTTTACTTTTACTGCTGTTGCGATTTGTGCGCGCCCAACGAAAAGAGGAAATAATGCCATCGGAAGATGAAACCCGCCCCGTTGCAAAAGTTTACAAAGCTGCCGCTCATAAACCACCCACCACTACCAAAAAGTATAAGAAAAAACGGAAATAAGAAACACACCCAAACAAAGAATTCAATCAAAATTTGGCACAAGCAACCAAATACACTATATTTGCGGGCTGAAAAAACGATGATAAAAGTAGTTCAAACAACATAATATGGCAATCATACAAAAAATCAGAGAGCGTTCAGGCTTTGCTATTGGAGCCATTGCCTTAGGCTTAGCGCTTTTTGTAGTAGGGGGCGATCTTTTAGGCCCTAATTCTTTTCTTTTAGGCAATAGAATGCCCGCTGTTGGTAAAATTGCAGGCACTGAAATTACCTTAGAAGACTTCAATAAAGACTTGGAAGTCTTCAAACAGAACTATACGCTTAGTTCAGGCAAAACCCCTACTGAAAACGAATTGGCTTCCATCCGTGAAAACGCTTGGAACTACCTTATTTTCAAAAACGCTTTTGTTACTGAGTTTGACAAGCTTAACCTGCTTGTTACTGACAAGGAATTGGTGCAAATGGTACAAGGCGACTCTTTATTCATCAGTCCGCAAGTCAAAGCCATTCCAATTTTCATCAACCAACAAACCGGAAAATTTGACAAACAACAAGTTGTACAATATTTTCAATTGGTGGACAAGTTGCCCGAGCCAAGACGTTCAGAGCAAAAATTTGCTTGGAAAAAATTTGAAGATGATTTGCGCAACGAGCGTATGCGCTTGAAATACGAAAACTTGCTACGCCATTCAACTTATGTAACCCAAGCTGAAGCCCAACGAGAATATCAAAATCAGAATACCAAAGCGACTGCCGAATATGTTTATGTGCCTTTTGCTTCTATTGTAGATAGCACTATCAAGGTAACTGACGACCAAATCAGGGCTTATCTGAACGAAAACAAAGCCAAATACAAAGACCGCGCCTTTGAAAGTCGTAACCTTGAATATGTAGCTTTCGTTGTAGCACCTTCAAGTGAAGATACTTTGGCTTTTTCACAAGAATTGAAGTCATTGGCTAAAAGCTTAGCTGTAGCCCAAGATGACTCTACTTTTGCGAAGGGTAATTCGGATGCATCTCCCAATCCTGTACCTTTTGAGTTTTTGAGCTTAGACAAAATCCCCTCTGTTTTCTTCAGCAAAGAAGCAGTCTTGCTGAAAGGCGGGGTTTATGGGCCATTTTTAGAAGGTAAAAATTTCAGAATCTTCAAGGTAGCTGATGTAAAAGATGACAGTACTTATTATGTACGAGCAGCCCATATCCTGATAAAGTGGAACAGCAATGCCGATAAAGACAAGGCCGAAGCCAAAGAAAAAGCCAATGATATTTTAAAGCAAATCAAAGACGGTGCTTCTTTTGAAGAAATGGCCAAGAAACATGGCAGCGACGGCACTAAAGACATTGGTGGAGACTTAGGTTTCTTTGGAAGAGGCAAAATGGTAAAACCTTTCGAGGACGCTGTTTTTGCTGTAAATGACCCCAAATTATTGCCTACTTTGGTAGAAACCCAGTTTGGCTATCATATTGTCAAAGTTACACACCCCAAAACCAATAAAAAATACAAATTAGCCGTAGTAGAACGTATTTTAGAAGCCGGCGATGCCACCAGAGATGTAGTTTACAAAAAAGCAGAGAAATTGGTGAGCGAGGCCAAAACTACCGAGCAATTCAAAGCGGCCATCAAAAAAGATCCCTCATTGGTTTTGTTAAAAGCCGAGCGCGTAAATGCTACCGCTTCACAAATCAGCAATATCACCAATGCACGCGAAGTAATTCGTTGGGCTTTTGCCGATGCCACCAAGATGAATAGCGTTTCTCCGGTTTTTGATATTCCTGAGCAAAGTAAATTTGTAGTAGCTACTGTTACAGGCAAAACAGAAAAAGACGTAGTTGATTTGGAATTGTTCAGAGATGAAGCCACCCAAGAAATCCGCAAGAAAATAAAAGCCGAGCGTATTGTAGCAAAATTAAACAATGGAGCGAAAGACTTAAATAGCATAGCTGAAAAATACGGAAAAGAAGCTTTGGTGAGCAGCGCCTCAGACTTATCTATGAATAGTTTTGCCTTGGGGTCAACAGGATTTAATCCATTTTCAATTGGTGCGGTTTTCGGTCTGAAAAAGGATCAAATCAGCAAGCCCATCATAGATGAAACCGGTGTTTTTGTATTGAAAGTAACCGGTACCACCCCAGCTTCGTCCATAGCTGATTATACCCTGTATAAGAATCAGCTTACGCAAAGTCTTTCGGGTAGAGCTACCTTTATGGTAGGCGAAGCGGTGAAAAAAGCTTCCAACATCGAAGATTTTAGATATAAGTTTTTCTAACATCAAAAAGGTTAATTGCTCACAACAATTAACCTTTTTTTTAGCCCCCCTCTTTATCAAATCATTATGAAATACAAAAGAATCTTACTCAAACTTAGCGGCGAAGCACTGATGGGCGACAAGCAATTTGGCTTAGACCCCCAGATGCTGGAGCGCTATGCCAAAGAAATCAAGAAAGTAGCCGAGCAAGGTATTCAAGTCGCTGTAGTCATTGGCGGTGGTAATATTTTCAGAGGGGGCGATGCCTTAGCCAACGGTTTAGACCGTGTGCAGGGCGATTATATGGGTATGTTGGCCACCATTATCAACGGGATGGCACTACAAAATGCTTTAGAAAAAGCAGGGCTTTATACTCGCCTGATGTCGGGCATCAAAGTAGAGCAAGTGTGCGAGCCATTCATCACACGCCGGGCAGTGCGCCACTTAGAAAAAGGCAGGGTAGTAATTTTCGGGGCAGGCATTGGAAGCCCTTATTTCACCACCGATTCAGCAGCCAGTTTACGTGCCATCGAAATCAAGGCTGATGTGGTGCTGAAAGGTACACGGGTAGATGGTGTTTATACAGCCGACCCTGAAAAAGATGCCAATGCACAACGTTTTTCAAATATTTCTTTTGAAGAGGTTTACAGTAAAGGGCTAAATGTAATGGATATGACTGCTTTTACACTTTGCAAAGAAAACGGCCTTCCCATCATTGTATTCGATATGAATACGCCGGGCAATTTGCTGAAAATTGTAAAAGGAGAAGAAGTGGGTACCTTGATTACGATGAATTAATGATTTTCGTATTAAATTTGATGCTTTAAAAAACCTGAATTATGTCTGAAGAAGTACAAATGTTTTTGGATGAAGCCAAAGAATTGATGGAAAAGGCCGTCCAACATACGAACCAAGAACTGCTAAAAATTCGTGCAGGCAAAGCTATGCCCAATATGCTCGATGGGATAAGCGTAGATTATTATGGCGTACCCAGCCCACTAAACCAAGTAGCTACGGTAACCACACCCGATGCACGCACCCTTGCTATCCGCCCTTTTGAGCGAAGCTTGGTAAGCGCCATTGAAAAGGCCATCAAAGACAGCGACTTAGGATTCAATCCGCAAAACGACGGTGAAACCATCCGCATCAATATTCCACCACTGACCGAAGAACGCCGCAAGCAATTGGTCAAACAAGTAAAACAAGAAGTAGAAAACGGGAAAATAAGTGTGCGCAACATCCGCAAAGAAACCAACGACTCGCTGAAAAAACTTCAAAAAGAAGGCATCCCAGAAGATGAGGTGAAAGCTGCCGAAGAAAAAGTGCAAAAACTAACTGATACGTTTGGTGCCAAAATTGACGACTTGCTGGCTAAAAAAGAAGCTGAATTGATGACAGTATAAATATTGACAAGCCGGCCAATGCACCGGCTTTTTTTTTGAATAATGGTTCGACTCTCTACACATTTCTTTATGAAAAACTTTACTCACCTTGTTACGACCTATGTGTGCCTAAGTGTTTTCCTTTGGGTAGGAACTTACTCGCTAAGTTTGGCTCAAAAAACAGTAACTTTAGAAGACGTTTGGAAAGACTATACCTTCAGCGCCAAATCGGTGCGTGGGGTTCGTTGGATGAAAGATGGTCAGCATTATACCAAAGCTGACCCGGGCAAAATCAGCAAAATAGATATGCTGACAGGTCAAGAAGTTGAGGTGTTATTCACCGGCGAGTTTGATTCGTATGACCTGAGCGCACAAGAAGATAAATTGTTGCTGGCTACCCAAGAAGAAAGCATTTATCGCCGCTCGTCCAAGGCTTTTTACAAAGTTTATGACAAAAATATAGGTTCTTTACAACCCCTTAGCCAAGGTGCTGCCAAACAAATGTATGCTACTTTCTCGCCTGACGGCAATTTTGTGGCTTTTGTGCGCGAAAACAATTTATTTGTAACCAATTTAGCCACCAGTGAAGAAAAAGCTATTACCACTACGGGTGAGCAAAATAAAATTATTCACGGAGGTGCAGATTGGGTTTATGAAGAAGAATTTGGCTTTGCCCAAGCCTTTTTTTGGTCGCCTGATAGCAAACGCATCGCCTTTTATACCTTCGACGAAAGTCAAGTGAAGGAGTTTAATATGCAAATGTGGGGAGGAAAAGATTTGTCCTACCCCAACGACTACCGATTCAAATATCCCAAGGCAGGTGAAGATAATGCTGTGGTCGCTATTTCGGTGTATGATGTGCCGTCGGGCAAAACTACAGCCTTTGATTTGGGTGCAGACAAAGATATTTATATCCCTCGGGTAAGTTGGACACAAAATAGCGATGTATTGGCTGTCCGCAAGTTGAATAGATTGCAAAATGAGTTGACCCTTTATCACGCACAAGTTTCGACCGGCGTATTGCAAAGTGTTTTGACTGAAAAAGCAAATACCTACATCGATTTAGAATTTTGCGATGACCTGATTTACTTGAAAGATGGCAAGCATTTTTTGAGTACCAGCGAGAAAAGTGGCTTCAAACATATTTATCTCCACACAATGGACGACAAAGAAGTGCGCCCCATCACGGAAGGCAATTGGGAAGTTACGCTGCTGATAGGTATCGATGAGGAAAAAGAAGTGATTTATTTTGTGTCGCACGAAGTATCGCCTTTAGAAAAACAGCTTTACAGCATCGGCCTGAACGGTAAAAATAAAACCCGCCTCACGCAAGCCGAAGGGGTTCATAATCCAAACTTCAGCCCCAGCTTTCGATACTATTTAGACTACCACAGTGCCGCACAGGCCGTGCCTACGGTAAGTTTGTATGAAGCTCCGTCAGGAAAATTGCTTAAAGTTTTGGAAGACAACAGCGCATTGAAAAACAAATTGGCTGAGTACCAAATTCAATACAAAGAGTTTTTCCAAGTACCCGCGGCTGACAATACGCCGCTCAATGGATGGATGATAAAGCCCTTGAATTTTGATCCGAATCAAAAATATCCGGTGCTGATGTTTGTGTATGGCGGGCCTGGCAGCCAGCAAGTGGTCAATAGCTGGGAACCCTCCAATTTCTTTTGGTACCAACATTTGGCATCAAAAGGTTATTTGATAGTTTGTGTCGATAACCGAGGCACAGGAGGCCGTGGGGCAGATTTCAAAAAAGTAACCTATGCCGAAATGGGGAAATATGAGGTAGCCGACCAAGTAGCAGTTGCTCAATATTTACAGAAGCAACCTTATGTCGATCCGGCTCGCATTGGTATTTGGGGATGGAGCTATGGCGGCTATATGTCGTCGCTCTGCATTACGCTGGGTGCTGATGTTTTCAAAGCAGCCATTGCCGTAGCCCCGGTAACCAACTGGCGTTTTTATGACACTATTTATACCGAACGTTTTTTGAAACGCCCTCAAGACAACCCCGGTGGTTATGATGATTTTTCTCCTTTGTCGCACGCCGATAAGCTTAAAGGCAACTATCTGCTTGTACACGGCACCGGCGACGATAATGTACACTTTCAAAATGCGGTAGCTATGCAAGATGCCCTGATCAAAGCTGGCAAGCAGTTCCAATCATTTTACTATCCAAACAGAAACCACGGCATTTATGGAGGCAATACCCGCCTGCATTTGTACCAAATGATGACCAACTTTTTGCTAAACAACCTTTAAAACTTACTGAATTTTAGAACCAATGCCCAAAAATCCTGCTATTCGATCGGTTTTGATTATTGGCTCAGGCCCCATTGTCATCGGGCAGGCTTGCGAATTTGACTATTCCGGTTCGCAGGCCATCCGCTCGCTCAAAGAAGAAGGGATTCAGGTTATCCTGATTAATTCGAACCCGGCCACCATTATGACCGACCCCAGCTTAGCTGATGTGGTGTATCTGAAACCGCTGGAAAAGAAATACATCATCGACATCCTCGAACAACACCCCATTGATGCAGTGCTGCCCACTATGGGTGGACAAACTGCCCTTAATTTGGCCATTGAGTGCGAAAAAGCAGGTCTGTGGGAGAAATATGGCGTGCAAATCATCGGGGTGGATATCCACGCGGTAGAAACAACCGAAGACCGAGAGAAATTCCGCCTGCGGATGAAGGAATTGGATATTCACGTGTGCGAAGGGCGCACAGCCACTTCGTTTTTACAAGGCAAGAAAATAGCCCAAGAAATTGGTTTTCCGTTGGTTATCCGACCTTCTTACACGCTGGGCGGCACCGGCGGCGGCTTTGTAAATCAGCCCGAACAATTCAACGAAGCCCTTACCCGAGGGTTGACCGCTTCGCCCATCCACGAGGTGTTGGTAGAGCGTAGCATTATGGGCTGGAAAGAGTTTGAGTTGGAACTGCTGCGCGACAATAACGGCAATGTGATTATCATTTGTACCATCGAAAACTTCGACCCAATGGGCATCCATACCGGCGACTCTATCACGGTAGCACCAGCGATGACCCTTTCGGACAAGCAGTACCAGATGATGCGCAATGTGGCCATCAAGGCAATGAACGGAATCGGGATGTTTGCCGGTGGATGCAATATTCAGTTTGCCTTAAATCCCGAAGATGATGAATTGGTTTGTATCGAAATCAATCCGCGGGTGTCGCGCAGTTCGGCACTTGCCTCCAAAGCAACGGGTTATCCTATTGCCAAAATTGCGGCCAAATTGGCCATTGGCTATAACTTAGACGAACTGCAAAACCAAATCACGCAAAGTACTTCGGCCTTTTTTGAACCATCCTTAGACTATGTGGTCGTGAAAATACCACGCTTCAATTTCGAGAAATTCAAGGGATCTAACCGGCGTTTGGGGCTGCAAATGAAAGCTGTAGGAGAAGTGATGGGTATTGGGCGCAATTTTCAAGAAGCTTTGCAGAAAGCTTGCCAATCGCTCGAAACCCGCCGCAATGGCTTGGGTGCCGATGGCAAAGAACTTACCGACCAACAACGCATCTTGGACAGCTTGGCGAACCCGAGTGGCGACAGGATTTTCCATATCAAAGATGCCTTTAAGATGGGCATTTCGCTGAAAACCATCCATAAGCTCACGCAAATTGATTACTGGTTTTTGAACCAGATCGAAGAATTGTCCAAACTTGATCAAGAAATCAGTCAATATGCGTTAGACACACTCCCCAATGCCTTGTTGCAGGAAGCCAAACAAAAAGGCTATGCCGATAGGCAAATTGCGCATTTGGTACGCTGCTTAGAAAGCCAAGTGTTTCAGAAACGTTGGGATTTGGGCATTCGGCGGGTGTACAAGATGGTAGATACTTGCGCTGCCGAATTTGCCGCGCAAACGCCCTATTATTACTCTACTTTCTTGACCGATTTTGAGCATCCGGCCACGGAAAGCCTCCGCAGTGAAAAACGCAAAGTGGTGATTTTGGGCTCGGGGCCGAACCGCATCGGCCAAGGCATTGAGTTTGATTATTGCTGTGTGCACGGAGTGCTGGCGGCCAAAGAAGCCGGTTATGAAACCATTATGATTAACTGCAATCCTGAAACGGTTTCGACAGATTTTGACATTGCTGACAAACTCTACTTCGAGCCGGTATTTTGGGAACATATCTACGAAATCATTTTGCACGAAAAACCCGAAGGGGTCATTGTGCAGCTGGGCGGACAAACGGCTTTGAAATTGGCTGAAAAATTAGATAAATATGGTATCAAAATCATTGGAACGGCTTTCGAGGCACTCGATTTGGCCGAAGACAGAGGTAGCTTTTCTAAGATTTTAAGTGAGTTGGAGATTCCTTACCCGAAGTTTGGCGTGGTACAAACTGCCGAGCAAGCCTTGGCCTTAGCCAAAGATTTGGATTTTCCGCTGTTGGTGCGCCCTTCGTATGTGTTGGGGGGCCAACGTATGAAAATCGTGATCAACGAGCAAGAACTGGAAGAACACGTGGTGGATGTGTTGAATTATTTTCCGGAAAACCGTATTTTGTTGGACTTCTTCTTAGACCAAGCCATCGAAGCCGAAGCCGATGCTTTGTGCGATGGCGAAGATGTTTACATCATTGGCGTAATGGAGCACGTAGAGCCTGCGGGTATCCACTCAGGCGATTCGAACGCCTTGTTGCCTCCTTTTTCGCTCAGCCCTTTGCTTGTCGAGCAAATCGAACTATATACCAAGAAAATAGCGTTAGAACTGAAAACAGTCGGGCTGATCAACGTACAATTTGCCGTCAAGGATAACAAAGTATATGTGATAGAGGCCAATCCTCGCGCCTCGCGCACGGTGCCGTTTATTTGTAAAGCCTATCAAGAACCCTATATCAAAGTAGCTACACAGCTGATGCTGGGTACAAAAAAATTGAAAGACTTTGATTTCCAACCCTATAAAAAGGGCTATGCCATCAAAATTCCGGTGTTTTCTTTTGAAAAATTCCCCGGAGTAAACAAAGAACTGGGGCCTGAAATGAAATCGACGGGCGAGGCCATTTATTTCATTGATACACTGATGGACGATTATTTTGTAAAACTATATGGCGAACGGAACTTATACCTAAGCCGTTAGGGTTTAAAAATGTATAATTGCCAAAAAAATGAAGAACAATCTCATCGGTATCCTGCTTGTGTTGCTGGGTGCCGTTTTTTTTTCAGCCAAGTCGATTTTTGTTAAGTTAGCCTATCAATATCCGGTCGATCCATTGGCATTGCTCACATTACGAATGGTTTTTTCGCTGCCTTTTTATGGCGCTGTGTTGTTGATTGCGCAAAGTCAGAAAAAGGGGCAACCTGCTCCTACCGGCTATGATTATCTTTCGGTGATTTTTTTAGGGACAATGGGCTATTATTTGTCGGGCATCACCGATTTTGCCGGACTTCAGTATGTTTCGGCCAGTATGGAGCGGCTGATATTATTTATATACCCTACTTTGGTTACCGTGCTTGGGGCTTTTTGGTTTGGCCGACGTATCCACCTCCTCCAATATGGTGCGCTGGCACTCACCTATTTGGGTATAGGTATTGCATTATTGGGTAACCACACTGCTGCTACACATCCCCAGTTTGCCTGGGGAGCCACGCTCATATTTTGCACAGCCTTTACGTATGCCATCTACTTGATAGGCAGTGAAGCCTTAATTCCAAAAGTAGGCTCAACACAGTTTACGGCAATGGCAATGGGAAGCGCGGGAGTGGCTGTTTTGATCCACTACCTGAGCCTACATAGCTGGGCAAGTTTGTGGCGATTTCCTGCCGAGGTGTACACCTTGTCGTTTGCCATTGCTTTGATCTCGACGGTAATCCCCTCGTTTTTGGTTTCTTTGGGTATCAAGCGGATTGGTTCGGGCAAAGCCTCGGTAGTAGCTGCCGTAGGGCCTATATCTACTATTGCTTTGGCCTATATATTTTTACACGAAGCCATTACAGCCTTACAAATCTTGGGCACGGGAGTTGTTTTGGTCGGTGTGCTGCTCATCAGTTGGCAGAAAACCCCTGTTTTAGCTAAAGCCAAAGAGGCTGAGGTGGCGGCGTAGGTAAATTCGAAAATCGATTGATTTATCTTTCACCCAAGTAGGCAATAATTGTTAAATTTGGTAAATTAACTAAGCCAAATTTGGAAAATGATTCTATGAATAGAGTGTCAACACTTGATACAGACGCATTAAAAAACTACTTTGCCACTCAGCCTGTCATTAGGGCTTGGCTTTTTGGTTCCTATTCTGAGGGCACTGCTGATGAAAATAGCGATATTGACCTATTAGTCGAACTTGACCACAGCCAACCTGTTGGTTTAAAGTTTGTAACTATGTGGTTGGATTTGAAAGCGCTTTTTAAAAAAGAAGTAGATTTATTGGCTGTGGGTGGAGTTTCGCCTTTTTTACAACCCAACATTGACAAGCAAAAAAAACTTATCTATGAAAGAAGATAGATTGGGCGACAGAGTAAGATTGGAACACATACAGTATTGTTTGGCAGAAATCAAGGTTTATACTGAGAATGCCAATTTTGATGTGTTCAGTCAAAACTCTATGATGTACAACGCTTGTCTGCGTCAGTTGGAGATTATGGGAGAAGCTGCCAATCGATTAAGTACAATACTTCGAGAGAAGTACCCAAGTACAAATTGGATACAAATAATAGGTCTTAGAAACTTACTCATTCACGAATATTTTGGAGTAAAACCGGAGGTGATTTGGGAAATTATCCAATACGATTTGCCATTTTTTGATTCACAAATCCA
>DMHB01000144.1 GCA_003449595.1 Microscillaceae bacterium
AGGTTTTGCTCAAGGTGTCGCCTTCTTATTCTTCTACTAACAACTCTTGTTACAAAATATTTGCAAACGTAAGAGGAACTGTGTTGATTTTTGAGCGGTATTTCGAGGAGAGCCGCAAGCACCAGCAACCACAAGAAGAATAGATAAAACAATGCTTTGTTTCATAAAGAGGAAATAAGAAAAGCTTAAAAAAACAGGGTCAATCAGCCCTACCAACTTTCATATCTTAGCCGAAGGATTTGCTTTATTCTTTGAAAGTATCCACGCCAACCCGGTAGTAATGATAGGAATGACCAAATAGGTGAAACCCTCATCTGTAAAATAAACCCACAGATTTTCTTTTGGTGTGGTTAGTTTGAACAACACCAATCCGATAGTGCCACACAGAACCATCCAAATGAAACCAGCACCGAAACCCAAAGGAAGTGTAATATTCTTTTTACGGAAATAAAACGAAGCCACCACTTCAGTACATAAAGTAAGCCACAAAGTCATCAGGGTTTCAAAAAAGGCTAAATTGGTTTTTTTGATGGGTACAATTACAAATGAGATGAGGAATATAAAAAACCAAAGAATCAATCCATAGAGGAGAATTCGCCACCAGTCTCTAAGTACTTCTTGCATATGTTGAAGTGTGTCTAAGTCGTTTGTTTACCTTGAAAGGTGATTAAATTACAGATTTTCGATAAAGTATGCAATATAACACAGATTTTATGTTAAATTTGTAAATCATTCAGTGTCAGAAATTTTTCTGTCTAAAATTCCTACCTGATTTCATTCTTTTTATTTTTCAATGCAACAATTATTTTTCAAAGATCTTACCCTTTCAGCACCTTTGTTGAAAGCCATAGAAGATTTGGGCTATGTGCAACCTTCGCCCATCCAAGCAGCAGCCATTCCTGTAGCATTAACCGGTGTCGATTTGATCGGCCAAGCACAAACAGGCACTGGCAAAACAGCCTCTTTTGCTTTGCCTTTACTTGAGAAAATCGATATTACTCAAAAAAACGTTCAGGCTATTATCCTTTGTCCTACCCGTGAATTAGCCGTGCAGGTTTGTGATGAAATCAAAAAGTTGGCTAAATACCTACCCGAGTGTTATATATTACCTATTTATGGAGGTGCCTCCATCGATAACCAAATCCGGTTTCTGCGCAAAGGTGTGCAAATCGTCGTGGGTACTCCCGGCAGGGTTATCGACCACTTAGAGCGACGCACTTTGTCGTTGAGCCACGTGAATACGGTGGTGCTCGATGAAGCCGATGAAATGCTCAATATGGGTTTCCGTGATGACATCGAATCTATTTTGCAAACGGTGCCAAAGTCAAGACAAACTTTGTTCTTTTCGGCTACGATGCCGCAGCCTATTTTGGAGCTTACGCAAAAATACCAGAACCAACCCAAGCTCATCAAAATTGTTCCTAAAGAGCTTACCAGCGTAAATGTAGAACAGCAATATTTCCAAGTAAAACCCGATGCCAAAGTCGAATTGTTGGCTCGCCTCATCGAAGCGCACGACATTGAACTCGGCATTGTTTTTTGTAATACCAAACAAGGTGTCGATGACTTGGTAATGGCTTTGAACCGCTTACGCATTCCTGCTGAAGGTTTGCACGGCGATATGAGCCAAGCCGTGCGTAACCAAGTAATGGGGAAATTCAAAAGCAAGATATTGAAGTTATTGGTTGCTACCGATGTAGCCGCCCGTGGCATCGATGTGGACAATGTAGAAGCTGTATTTAACTTCGATGTGCCTTTCGACCCTGAGTATTACGTTCACCGCATCGGCAGAACCGGCAGAGCAGGTAAAAAAGGCCGTTCGTTTACATTTTTAGGCGGCAGAAAAGAATCTTTCCGTTTGAAAGACATTGAGCGTTATGCCAAAATTACAATCGAAAAGGGTGTTATTCCTTCAGTAGTAGATTTGCATCAAATGCGCCAAGCCAAGTTTTTGGATCAATTGCGCGATTTAATTGCCCAGAACAACATCGATAGTTATTTGCCTGTGATGGAGCAGCTCGAAGCGGAAGGCTTCACGGCAGAACAAGTGGCTGCTGCCCTACTGAAAATGGCCGGCTTCCCACTCAAACCGCCCGCTACCACATACAGTGATATACAAGATACAAGCGGAGAAAACCACAGCCGCCGAGAATTTGACGGAAAAGGCAAGAGTTCCTCTTATGGCAGAGGTGCTCGTGATGACAAACAAAGCCCGAAGAAGTGGGAAAAGAAAGCGCGCATTAGTAAAAGCCCTATGACCAAGTTATTTGTAAATGCCGGTGCCAAGCAGAAAATCAGTAAAACTGATGTGCTGGGTGTCATCGCGCAACAAGGCGGTATCACCGGTAAAAACGTTGGCCTCATCGAAATCCACGATCATTATGCGTTGGTCGATGTGCCTACCAACGAAGCCAATATAGTTTTAGAAAAGTTGAGCCGTTGCCACATCAAGGGCAAGAAAGTCAACTTCCGATTAGCTTCGAATAAGTTTGTGGATTAATTGTCGTTAGTGATTCAATACAAAAAGCCGACTTGTAAAAAACAAGCCGGCTTTTTTATGTTTGGTTATCTACAACTTTTTTTACTTGTTGACTTCCTCATAGTCCACATCCGTAACATCATCAGCACCATTACCTGCGTTGGCATTTTGCGCTCCTCCATTTTCAGGGCCTGCTCCACCGGTGTTGGCATACATCTCCTGCGAAGCATTTTGCCAAGCAGTGTTCAAGGCTTGCATCGCAGTATCAATACGTGCCACATCGCGGGCAGCGTGTGCTTCGCGTAGGTCTTTCAAGGCAGTTTCGATGGTTGTTTTATTATTGGCTGAAAGCTTGTCGCCAAATTCAGAAAGTTGTTTCTCAGTTTGGAAAATCAACGAATCAGCAGCATTGATTTTTTCTACCGTTTCTTTTTCAGCTTTATCGGTGGCGGCGTTGGCTTCTGCTTCGCGCTTCATACGGTCGATTTCATCTTTGCTCAAACCTGAAGAAGCTTCGATGCGGATTTTTTGCTCTTTGCCGGTGCCTTTGTCTTTGGCTGATACATTCAAAATACCATTGGCATCGATGTCGAAAGTTACTTCGATTTGAGGGATGCCGCGAGGCGCAGGAGGAAGACCGTCAAGGTTAAAGCGGCCAATCGTGCGGTTGTCTTTGGCCATAGGGCGCTCGCCTTGCAATACGTGCAATTCGACCGAAGGTTGGTTATCGGCAGCAGTTGAAAATGTTTCCGATTTCTTGGTAGGAATAGTGGTATTTGATTCGATGAGTTTGGTGAAAACACCGCCCAAAGTTTCGATACCCAACGAAAGTGGAGTTACATCCAACAACAACACGTCTTTCACTTCGCCGGTCAATACACCGCCTTGGATGGCTGCCCCTACGGCAACCACTTCATCAGGATTCACCCCTTTTGAAGGCTTCTTGCCAAAAAACTTCTCTACTTCTTCCTGGATGCGTGGAATGCGGGTAGAACCACCCACCAAGATTACTTCATCAATATCGGCAGGTTTCAGGTTGGCATCCTCCATCGCTTTGCGGCAAGGCGTAAGTGTGTTTTGAATCAAGTCGTCGATGAGTTGCTCAAATTTTGCCCTGGTCAAGGTACGCACCAAGTGTTTTGGAATACCATCCACGGGCATAATATAAGGCAAGTTGATTTCGGTTTGGCTTGAGCTTGACAATTCGATTTTGGCACGCTCGGCAGCTTCTTTGAGGCGTTGCATCGCCATAGGGTCTTTGCGGAGGTCGAGACCTTCATCTTTTTTGAACTCATCGGCTAACCAGTGGATGATGCGCTCGTCGAAGTTGTCGCCGCCTAAATGTACATCGCCGTTGGTAGATTTTACTTCAAACACCCCATCGCCCAATTCGAGAATTGAAATGTCAAAAGTGCCACCTCCTAAATCGAACACGGCGATTTTCATATCCTTGTTGCGTTTGTCTAAGCCATAAGCCAAGGCAGCTGCCGTAGGTTCGTTGATAATTCGCTTTACCTCCAAGCCTGCGATTTGGCCTGCTTCTTTGGTAGCTTGGCGTTCGGCATCGTTGAAGTAAGCAGGAACCGTAATCACGGCTTCGCTAACTGTAGTGCCTAAGTAATCTTCGGCGGTTTGCTTCATTTTTTGCAAAATCATAGCCGAAATTTCTTGAGGGGTATAGAGGCGGTCGCCAATACGTACACGAGGCGTATCGTTATTGCCACGCTCTACCTTGTAAGGGATGTATTGGGTTTCACTATCAACTTCCTGAAATTTTTTCCCCATAAATCGCTTGATGGAGTAAATCGTGTTGGTAGGGTTGGTGATGGCTTGACGTTTGGCAGGGTCGCCTACTTTGCGTTCGCCGTTGCCATTGTCCAAGAAAGCTACAATAGAAGGAGTGGTACGTTTGCCTTCGCTGTTAGCAATCACTACCGGCTCGCTCCCTTCCATAACAGCCACGCAAGAGTTGGTGGTGCCTAAGTCAATTCCTATAATTTTTCCCATTGTACTTTGTATATTTTGATTGTTTTGGGTTGCAAGAAAACAAGATTAATTTAACAAGGCTTGTGCCAAGCCATTTTTGAAATGAAAATACGACAAAGTGGCAGTTAAGATGCCATATTGGTCGCTTGTTCTTGGTTTTTTACTGCCAATTGGCCACAAGCCGCGTCAATATCTTTGCCACGACTCCGCCGCACATTGACAACAAGTCCTTTCCTTTCCAAATATTGGCAGAAGCGATCCAGCCTGTCCTCCTCGGTGTTTTGAAATTGGGCTTCTTGGATGGGATTATATTCGATGATGTTGATTTTGCAAGGCACGTGTTTGCTGAAGCGGTACAGTTCTTCTGCATCTTGCAGGGTGTCGTTGAACTCTTGGAAAACGATGTACTCGAAAGTGATTTTATTTTTCGTTTTTTGGTAAAAATACCGCAAAGCTTCCGCCAACACTTTGAGGTTGTTGGTTTCATTGATGGGCATTATTTCGTTGCGTTTGGCATCATTGGCGGCGTGTAGCGAAAGCGCTAAATTGAATTTTACTTGGTCGTCGCCCAATTTCTGTATCATCTTGGCGATGCCTGCGGTCGAAACTGTAATCCGCTTGGGCGACCAACCCAAGCCTTGCGGCGAAGTGATGCGCTCGATGGCGCTCAGCACATTGGCATAGTTCAGCAATGGTTCACCCATTCCCATAAATACAATATTGGTGAGCGGGTGGTCAAAATGGGCTTCCGCTTGTCGGGCTACTTCAACCACTTGGTCATAAATTTCGCCGGGGTCTAAATTGCGTTTGCGAGCCATATAGCCGGTAGCGCAAAACTTACACGTCAGCGAGCAGCCAACCTGCGACGAAACACAGGCGGTCATACGATTGTCAGCCGGAATCAGCACACTTTCAATCAGGTGTTTGTCGTGTAGCTGAAAAGCCGTCTTGATGGTGTCATCTTCGCTCACTTGTTTTTTGTAAAGCGTAACAGCGTGAATATCGAAGGCTTCGGCCAACAAGGCGCGGGTTTGCGCCGAAAGGTTGGTCATCGCCTCGAAATTTGTAGCCGATTTCTTCCATAGCCATTCCTCTATTTGCTTGGCGCGAAAGGGCTTTTCTTGGTGTTGCTGCAAAAAATCGCTCAACTCGGCGGCGGTAATCTTGCGTATGTCTTTTTTAGGAAATTGGGGCATAGGGCTATAATTGGGTAAAGGCAAGCAAATAAAAAAGCAACTCGCTTAGGAAACCATCTTATGCACCAGTTCTATCAACTGGTCAAAGTTGATGGGTTTGGGCATATATTCGTTGATGCCGGCTTGTTTGAAATCTTCCATCGAGTAATTTTTGGCATTGCCGGTGATGGCAATGATGGGGGTTTGTGCCTTGCGTGCATCGGGCAGCGCCCTGATTAGTTTGGTGCACTCCATTCCGTCCATAACGGGCATATTGATGTCCATTAAAATCACATCAAAATCTTCTTCAGCCAATTTTTCCAGCACCTGTTTACCGTTTTTTGCAATGGCAATTTGGTAGTTTTGGAACTGCAAAACCTTGGAGGCTACATTTTGAATGACCGAGCTATCTTCGGCAATCAGTACTTTTTTTTCAGAGTTTTCCATCACGAATATGTTTTAAGGAATTGCTTGTAATATTTTTGGAATTGCACGAAAGTATCCTGCAAATTTGCAAAATCTTGCGCGAAATTTTCGGTTTTCTGCGATTTTAGCCTTTGTTCCATCTGGCGGGCAGTCGCTGCCAAGGCTTCAGCGCCCAAAGTTCCGGCGTTTCCTTTGAGGGTGTGCAGCGCCGAAAGCGCTTCTTCGTATGCTTGTCGTTGGCAAGCCTGCGCAACTTGAGTAATCAAATCAGAAGCTTCGACTTCAAATTCTGCAAGGCTTTCTTTTACCAAATCGACGCTTCCATACTTTTTGAGTTGCTCCAAGATGGCTTTATTCAGCACAAGTGGCTCTTCTGCAAGTAGGAGCGGGGTATGGGTTTTGGACTGTTCTGGAGGAGTTGGGCCTATGTATTCTTTTACTTTGTCGATCAGCACGGTAGCCTTGATAGGTTTCGCCATGTAGTCGTCCATACCGGCTTCCAAGAAATGCTGGCGGTCTTCTTCCATCGAGTAGGCCGTCATGGCAATGATAGGGGGGAGCTGGGTAGGGAACAAGGATTTTAGTTTTTGAGTAGTAACAAGGCCGTCCATATCCGGCATTTGTATATCCATCAGTATCAAGTCAAATAGTTGCTGTTGTGCGATGGCTTGGGTTACCAATTCGATGGCTTGGCTGCCACTTTCGGCTTGGGCTATTTTACAGCCCGATTTCAGTAAAATTTCTCCGGCCACTTTGCGGTTCACGCTGTTGTCGTCCACAATTAGGATAGAGGGAATGGTTTGGCCAAAATATTGTCGTGCTTTAAACAATGGCTCGTTTTGGGTAACGTTGGTAGGCGGACGGTTGCTGGCACTTGCTTCGAAGGTAAACCAAAAAATACTGCCTTGGTTGCGCTTTGACCTTACCCCGATGGTGCCGTTCATCAGTTTGCATAACTCTTTGGAAATGGCCAACCCTAAGCCCGTTCCACCATACGACTTGGAAGACGAATTGTCTAATTGATTGAAGGCGTTGAATAATTTTTTCTGATTAGCTCCCGAAATACCTATGCCAGTATCGCTGACCTCTACTTTGAAAATATACTTCGACTTGGGAAGCTTTTTCTCTACCGAAATCGATAAATGGATGCTGCCATTGTCGGTAAACTTGATGGCATTGGAGATGAGGTTGGCCAAGATTTGCAGCAGCCTGACTTCGTCGGCGTTGATTACTTTAGGGACTTCCTCAGCAATGGTGTATTGCAGGCGGTTATTTTTCGAGTGTGCTTGTTGTAAAAATAGTGTATAAGCTTTTTCTATCATCTGCTTCACTGCAACCGGCTTGGTGTGCAATTCCATCTTGCCGGCTTCTATTTTCGACAAGTCCAAAATATCGTTAAGAATGTTGAGCAGTGTTTCCGACGATTTTTTGATGGTGTACATATACTCGTACTGTTCTTCGTCTAAGTGGCTATCCATCAGCAAATCGACCATCCCGATAATACCATTCATTGGTGTACGAATTTCGTGACTCATATTGGCCAAGAAAGATTGCTTAACCTGCAACGATTTTTCGGCTATGTCTTTGGCTTTGCGCAAGGCTTCGGAGGCTTTTTTCAATTCAGTGATATCGCGTATAACGCCTTCAATGCCAATGGGTTTATGGGCATAGTCATAAATAAGGCGGAGGTTGGCAATGGCTTGGATCAACTCGCCCGACTTAGCAAACAATTGTATTTCAAAATTTTTGATTTTCCCTTTGCGCAGTAGTTCATACACGGCTTTTTGCAAGGCAACCGGCTGGTGGCAAAATTTCAAAATCGATGTACCTTCTACTTCTTCTGGCAGGTAGCCACTCAGTTCAAAAACCGACGGACTAATCATCTGAATGTTGCCTTGCAAATCGGAGCGGTAGTAGATGTCCTGAAAAGACTCAAAAATATTTCTAAACTTTTCTTCGCTTTCTACCAAGGCTTGTTCAAACTGCTTGGTGTCGGTAATGTTGTGGGCAATGGCCGAAACCTCTTGAATGGTGCCGTCTTGAAGGCGGATAGGGTTCATATACACCCCTTGCCACTGGATTTCGCCCTCGGCAGTCAGGTAAGACAATTCAAAATATTGGGGTGTATTTTGAAAGGCTTTGGTATATTTTTCGGTCCAAAGCGAGTATTCATTTTCTTTTTCTAATTCTTCGCGTAGTTCATACATTTCGCGATGAAGCTCAGGTTTGAAGCCAAACCGTTGTTGAATAAACAGCGCATAGTTTTGGTTGAACGAAGTAAGCTGCCGCCGCCGGTTGATTGACCACATCATATGGCTGCCACTGTCGAAAATGGCTTGTAGTCTGGCTTTCTGCGTAACAATTTGCTCTTCGTTGCGCTTTCGCTGAATGGCCGAGGCTATCTGTCCCGAAATAAAATCGAGCAGTTCTACATCGCTGCTGTCGTAGGTATCGCGGCTATCATAAGATTTGAGCGAGATAAGCCCAATGATTTCGTTTTCAAAACGCAACGGCACCCCAATCCACACCTTAGGCATAGGGCCGTGCAGCTCGGCTTTGCCCTCGGCCACCAATTGGCGAATGTCTTCTTCATACAAAAACATAGCCTTTTGGTTTTCCATTACATAATCGCTCAATTCGCCGCCTATTTTACGCTGCTTGAGTATAAAATCGCCTTTGAAAGCCTCATCGACATAGTAAGGAAAAAGCAGCGTGTCTCTTTCGGCATCATAGAGTTTGATGTAGAAGTTTTTGGCTTCGATGACGTGGCTAAGTTCTTGGTGGATACTTTGGTACAATTGGCTGAGGTCGTTGCTTTTCAACACCAAACTGGCAATGCTGTAATACAACATTTGCGATTTTTCGGCCTTTATCTTTTCAGTGATGTCGTACAAAATACCCCTTACAACCGTAGGCACACCATTTTCATAGCGGAAGGTTACCGTGCCTTCAAAATAAACATCCTTGCCTTTTTTGTTAATTAGTACAGTTTTGAAGCTTTGCAGGGGTTGCCCGGCCAAAATGCGTTGCAACGCTTTGACCGACGACTCTAAAGCCGTAGGATGCAACAAATCTTGAATCCGCAATTGCTGCAATTCGGCTTGGCTGTAGCCGATTTTTTTGATGAAAGTCTTGTTGGCAAACAAGAAATCGCCTTGCATCGAGCAAATCAAAATAGAATCGTTGGAGTTGTCGAACAAGTCTTGCAACACTTCGCTGCTTTGCGCCAATTGTTCAGATATTTTCTTGCTCTGCGTAATGTCTTGCCCTATTTTGGTGATGCCTACCAGGCTACCGTCCGAAGTATATCGAACCGCCAAATTGAGCTGGGCATAGATAATTTCACCTTCTTTGGTAACAAAAGAACGCTCGCCTTCTTTCCAAAAATTTTGGGTAGCGATGCCTTGGTTAAAAACAGCCCTGCGGTCTTGGCGTTCGGCTTCGGGCACTACCGACAAGTAAAAGTCTTGGCCTATCAACGCTGTCCGTTCCCAGCCCAACAAACTTGCCGTGAAGGGATTACAATACTCGATGATGCCTTGCAGGTCGATGTAAAAGCAAATCAAACGGGTGTGTTCAAAAATACGCTTATCTTCGCTCAAAGCATCAAGAGGACTTGAGGAGGTTTCTAACTGCTGGATATAGGCAATGAGTTCTTTCTTGGATTTAGTGGCCCAGTTCATTGGCATATAGGTTTAATAGCTTATGACGAAGCAGTAACACCATACCCGTGCCATTGGCCTATTTGTTGGCGATGTATTGGCTGGGGTTGATGCCAAACTCTTTTTTGAATGCTGCGGCAAAGTGGCTCAGGTTAGAATAACCCACTGCATATCCGGCCTCGGCAATCGTAATTTCTTTCATTTCGAGCAGCAGGCGGGCTTTGTTCATCCGTTGCTTGCGCAAATATTCATATACCGTCGAGTTGAACAAAATTTTAAAGCCCAAGCGCAGTTTGTATTCGTTCAGCCCAATGATGCGCGAAAGCTCCAGCACCGACGGCGGGGTTTCTAAGTTGTCTTGCAAAATATTGGAGGCTTCATAGACCAAATCCAACTCATTGCGGCGCAGTTTTTTGACCGGCGTAAACGTGCGTTTTACTTGTGCAAAAAAGTGGGCAATCAGCTCCATAGACTTGCTTTCGATGTATAACTCACGCAGGATGCCTTGGTAGATGTTGTGGTTCATCTGATAAAGAGCCACTTGCATATCGGAGCTAAGGTAGGGCAGCTCGAAGTGAAATTCGGAGTCGGGCTGGGCTACCAATTCTGAAAATACTTCGCTGGGGGTTTCGTGTACGTCGCGCAGGTAGTTGTTCAAAAACAGCGGCTTGAGTAGCATCGTGGTAAATGAATAGCGTTGGTTGGCGCTAAATTTGATGGTTTCGTCGATGGTGGGCGATACAAGCACTGCCCCTTTAGATACATTGCTAATGAGGTTGGTCTTAGTGCCCTGAATTTGCCAAGAGGCATTGCCATCCGAAAAAAAAGTTAATTCATAAACAGCCTGCTCAACATTGCTTTTGATTAAGATTTCGGCATTTTGAAGCAATTGTAACGAATGTACAGCTACGATGTCTAAGCCATTTTTTAAAAAATTGCTACTGATTTCCCCATTCCCAAACTGCGGCGGAATAATAATCTTACTGTCTTGAAGCACCGATGGCCCCAGCAGTTTTACCTGGTTATTGAGTTCTTGTAGGGCATCTGCAATGTAGGCAGATGAAATTTGCAAGCGCATGTTACTAAAGGATAAGGGTTGACTTGGGAGTCAAGTTCTTTACAAAGTTAAATTTACACACAAAACCTCGAAAACCCTTTACATAGTTTAAAAGTAGTGTCGAAGCAAACACTTTTACTATTAAGAGGCAGGATTTTCCGAGGCGTTATGGGTTTTGTTGGTTGACTGGGGCTGGGGGGGCTCAACGCCATATCGAAGCTGAACGGTTCGGATGCGGGCGCGGTGCTTTTGCAATACCGTAAACTCGTAGCCATCGGCATAAAAAACGTCGTTTACTTCCGGCAAACGGCCTACTTTCTGTAAAATATAGCCCGAAAGTGTGTTGTAGTCATAATGCTCGGGCAGCGGGTTTGGCAGTTGGGTGTTGAGCAGTGGCACTGAAGCTAACCCGTTGATAATAAACTCGTTATCCGAAATGCAGACGATGTCTTGCTGGCTTTTTTCTTCGTCGTGTTCATCATAAATTTCGCCCAACAATTCTTCGATGATGTCTTCCAATGTAACCAAGCCCATCGTAGCGCCAAACTCGTCGGTGATGATGGCCATTTGTTTGCCTTCTTTTTTAAACTCTTGCAGCAAATCGCCCACGCGCTTGGTGCTGGGCACAAAAAAGGGCTTGCGGATTACATCGCGCAAAGCCAGCGCCGGTTTCTTTTGTAGCTTGAACAGGTCTTTGGTGTGCAAAATCCCCAGAATATTGTCGATGTCTTCGTCATAAATCGGAATGCGCGAATAGCCTTCTTCGATGATGCGGTCGAACAATACCTGAAAAGGCTTTTGAATATCTACTGCAAACATTTTGGCCGCCGGGGTCATAATTTGCTTCACCATTTTATCGTCGAAAACAAATACTTTTTCGAGCAGCTCATATTTTGAAATACCGGCTGCATCGAGGGTTATATCAGCATTTTTCGTTTCTTCAATCAATATCCGCAACTCGTCTTCCGAGTGAACAGCCCCGTGCCCGTGGCCGTCGGTGCGGATGCCAATCAGGCTCAGAATAAAGTTGGCAAAACCATTGAAAACCCATATAAACGGGCGAAAAACAAAGTGAAAAATGCGCAACGGAAGCGCCACCATCATTGTGGTAGAAAACGGATAACGGATGGCGATAGATTTGGGCGCTAATTCGCCAAAAACCACGTGCATAAATGTTACCAAAATAAATGCACAAGGAATAGCAATGCTGTGGATAAGCTCAGGACTGGCCTGCAAATGGAAAGAGTGCAAAAGATTGGTAACCAAGGTCTCGAAAACACGCTCGCCAAACCAACCCAAGCCAATGCTGGCAATGGTGATGCCCAGCTGGGTAGCGGCCAAGTAAGCGTCCAAATGGTCTAAAATAAACATGGCTACTTTGCCTACTTTGATGTTTTTGCCGGTTGTTTTTACTTCCAGCTCTGAAGCCCTCACTTTGACAATGGCAAATTCGGCAGCCACAAAAAAGCCATTCAAGGCAACTAAAAACAAGGTGATAAATATGTCAAACAGCATAAAATAATCAATAGCGCCTTTCGGGCAAGTGTTAATGCGGCAAAGTTAATTCATATTCGGGTTGTAGCAGCAAATTGGGCGGGTTGATTTTAGAAGGCTTGCACAAAAAGCATAAAAAATACCACTCTGGCTCAAGGCTGAGTGGTATTTGAAATTTGAGAAAAAAGCACTCATACCAAGGCTGCGCTGTTTTGTTCGGGTTGGAGGCGGGGCGTTAAGCCCTTGATCAAATCGGCAGCTTTTTCGGCTATCATAATGGTTGGGGCGTTGGTGTTTCCGGCTACGACCGAAGGCATCACCGAGGCATCTACTACCCGCAAGCCCGAGAGGCCGTGCAAGCGTAGCTCATCAGTAACCACAGCCATTTCGTCGTGGCCCATTTTGCAGGTGCCTACTGGGTGGTAAATTGTTTCGATAGATTGGGTAATATGCGCCCAGATGTCGGCATCGGTTTTGGGTTCGGCCTGCGGGCGCAGCATCTGGGTGCGGTAGGGTTGAAAGGCCGCGGCTTGCATAATTTTTTGGCCGATGTGGTAGCCCCGCATCAGCAGGTCTTTGTCGGCTTGGGCGCTAAGGTATTGCGGGTCGATCAGGGGGGCATCCCAAGGGTTATTGCTTTGTAGCCCGACGCTGCCCACGCTTTGGGGTTTGATCAGGCCAATGCCCAAAATAAAGCCGTCGGTTTTGGGCAAGGAGGCAAAGTCGTGTACATCGTGTGCCCATACCGGCGAAAAATGTAGTTGCAAATCGGGGCGGTCTAAGCCCTCGGTGGTGTGCAAAAAAGCCCCTCCACGGCAAGGTACGCTGCTGAAAGGGCCTGATTTGAACAAGAGGTATTTCAACACATTGCCCAACGTAGTGGCCGTGTTGAAGGTAATTTTTTGGTTGCAACCATAAGCAATGAAAAACTGCAAATGGTCTTGCAGGTTTTGCCCTACGCCCGGCAGGTGGTGTTTGGCAGCAATGCCTTGTTTTTGTAGGGCGGCGGCATCGCCAATGCCCGAAAGCATCAGGATTTGGGGCGAACCAAAAGCACCAGCCGACAGAATGACCTCTTCGGAAGCATAGACTTTGACCGCTTTTTTCTTTTGGAAAAACTCAACGCCAGTTACCCGGTCGCCTTCGAGGAGGAGTTGTTTCACCAGAGCTCCCGTAACTATGTGTAAATTAGACCTTTGGCGGGCAGGCTTCAAAAAAGCAGTAGCCGCGCTGTGGCGGCGGGCGTTGAGGGTGGTGGTTTGATACAGCCCAAAGCCTTCTTGCTGTGCGCCGTTGAAATCGGGGTTGGCTGCATAGCCGGTTTCTACACCTGCTTGTATGAAAGCTTCGTTCAGGGGGTTTTGGTAAGTGGCAAGGTCTTCGACGTGCAGCAGCCCTCCTTGGCCGTGATAGGCATCGGCGCCGCGGCTATTGTCTTCCGATTTTTTGAAATAAGGCAGCACCTCATCGTAGCGCCAGCCCTTGTTGCCCCAAGCTGCCCACTCGTTATAGTCGGCAGCGTTGCCCCGAATGTAAATCATCCCGTTGACAGCACTGCTACCGCCCAAGGTTTTGCCACGCGGCTGAAACATCTTGCGTTGACCGATTTGGGATTGTGGTGTAGAATAAAAGCCCCAGTTGAGTTTTTTGTCGTGGTGTAACTTGCCATAGCCCAAGGGCGCGTGGATGGCGAGGTTGTTGTCTTTGCCGCCTGCTTCGATGAGCAACACTTGGCAAGCACTATCTTCGGTAAGGCGATTTGCCAACACACAGCCCGCAGAACCCGCCCCAATGATGATATAATTATACTGCATAAAGCAATGTTTGTAGTATTTTTGAGTTGTTTTTCGAACAAAATTGTATTTTTTTTACTGAAAAACAAACTTTCGGCAGAATAAATTATATTTCGGATGGGTTGAGTGCTATCGGTTGGGCAGCATCCAAAATTTCTAAAGCCCTGCCCGAATA
>DMHB01000235.1 GCA_003449595.1 Microscillaceae bacterium
TACAACGGTTCAAGAAATGGAAAGGACTTATCAACCCGCATAGTTTGCTGCCTTATGTATTTCCTCCTGAGTTTGGGGTTTCGTTGCTTTCCGACAACAAATTCAGTACACTATCTGCACAAATAGGAGCCATTTACAACAACAACGAGGGTACGATGAGTTACAATGCAGGGGTAAAGTATGCAGAACTTTTTCCTGTGTTGGAGGCTGGTTTTAACCGTTCGCAAAGGTCGAGAACCAATTTCAATTTCGGTGCTTTGAACGATACAACCTTAGCGCTGACCTATTACAATGCCCAGTGGATTGAAAATGATTTATATGCCTCAGTCAGTCTGCCGCTCAATTTTACACGCGGTGCCAACTTTACAAGATTGCTGTTTAGTGCCACTTATCGCAATATCCAATTAGATGTAACCAGCCAGTTGAGCGATCCTGCTAATTTTGTGAGTCGATTCAGAACCAATAATGTCAATGCTTTTGCGCCATTTTTCACGCAGCAAACCCTGCGGAGCGGTGTCATACAAGCGTTGGATTTTGAACTAAACTTTAGCAGGCTTCGGGCCATAGCCACGCAGCACATCTATCCACGCTGGGGTATTACTATGAATTTGAGGTACCGCACTACCATTTCGAGTGGTGTAAACCAAGGGAATGTATTCTTGGGTCAGTCCAATGTGTATTTGCCCAGCATATTTCGTAACCACGGTTTCGTACTAAGTTTGGCATACCAGCGCGAGCTATTTACCGATCAGTATAAGTTTAGAAACTTGTTTTTTTACCCACGAGGCTATGCCAGTTTCATTGGCGATGAAGTAAGTAAGTTTGGAATTAGCTACTATTTACCGCTTTGGTGTCCCGATTTAGCCTTAGGTTCTTTGCTGTTTTTAAAACGCATCAAAGCAGAGTGTTTTTACGACTCCGCCACCATTTTGCTCAATTCGTGGCGGCCTTTCAATCCTACTTCCAATACCATCCGTTCGGCGGGAGTAGAACTTACCTTTGATTTTAGGCTGCTTCGCTTGTTAGAAGTCGATATGGGCTTTCGCTATAGCTATTTGTTAGATGCTTTTTCGAGCCAAAATCCACACGTTTTCCAGTTGTTATTGCTGCGCATTGGTATTTAACAAAGCACTACAAGGCTTGCCTTTGTATTAGCTCATTCGTATTACCATTTTACAACCCACATACCTCTAAAATCTTTGAGTTTATACCCCACTGCCAAATCATTGGGATATAGCCGTCGAATGGTATTAAGAGTTGCAGGCTGAATGTCTTGCTGAGGGATTCCGTGACAAGAAAGGCAAGTTTCCATCCCAAGCATAATTGGCTTGAAATAATAAGTGTTTTCTCCTTCTTGTAGGGTAAATGGTTTTAGCGCTTCTTGCTTCGAGTGCTTTTCTAAGAAAATCTGTAAAGCTTTTGTTTCCACGGTATTTTGTGCCTTATCGTTCGGATTTCGATACTTGTCTGATACCCTTCTAATCTCACATTGGTTAGCATCCGACAATGAATCGACCAAGGCCACTGCCTTTAGATTACAGTGCCCCACTGCGCCCTCGTTACCTTTTTTAGACAAAGCCCAACTAATTTCTTTGAGCAAAGCAGCTTGGCTGGTATTGGTTATTTCATCACCCACTTTAAGGTAATCAATATCTACTGCCGTTGACTTGACCTGACTTGCCGAGGCCACTTTTTCTTGCTTTGTAACGCCTCCACAAGCTCCAAGCAACCATAACGAAAGAAAAAAAGTATATTTCATATCCCACAAAATACAAATTTTAAAACAAAATTCAATTCAATTTAGGTAAATAATGAGGATAGGCGATTGTTTTTCATTGAAAATACATATAAAACACAATTAAAAATCAAAAAAATGCTTTTTCGATTAATTTTAATTGACTTTTGCCTCCTACTACCCTCTCGTTTACATACCACACGGTACTCAAAACGTTAAGAGTTTACATTTTCAAAACAATTTTTTGATTACTAAAACCTTATGAAAAAATCTATTTTATCACTTGCTTTGGTAGTGCTTTTAGCAACAACCACTATGGCGCAAAACATTTCACTAGGTGTGAAATTAGGTGCTAACATCAGCAGTTTTACCTCCTTACCTACCGGAACAACCAATGGAGGCTCAGGCTTTGGCATCAATGGGGGTGTATTTGCCAGATTTAAAATTGCAGGCTTTTATTTGCAGCCAGAGTTAACTTTCTCACAGCGAGCAGGCAAGCTGAATGCTCCACTATCAGAAACAAGCATTACAGTAAGCTACCTTGATTTGCCCGTATTATTTGGTCGTTCTTTCTTTGGAGGGGTTTTCCGTGCAAACTTAGGCCCTGTATTTGCTACCGCGTTGGGTTCGAGTGTAGATGTAAAAACTCCCTTGGGTAATATCAGCGGCGGAACTGTAAACGACCTAACAAGCTTCAATACCGGCTTGCAAGTGGGTGTTGGCTCTGATTTAGGCCCTATCACTTTAGATTTGCGCTACGAATATATGTTCAACACCATTTCAAGCAATTCTTCGCCAAGATTCAACGGTATTCATTTTGCCGTAGGATATAAATTTTTAAAATAAGCCTGCCTCACTACAAATAAAAAGCACGCTTTCGGGCGTGCTTTTTTTATAAATGCCAAAACTAAAGGGAATTAGAATGCCCAACCTATCGACAAACCAACCCTTGGAAATGCACCACTAAAACCTGTTGAACCAATAGTTGATGTACCTTGGGTTACTTTTACATCACCAGCATTATACATCACTCCACCCCACAAATCAACTACAAAACCACTTCCAATAATCCATTGCCAACCGGTGATTAAACCACCACCAAAGCTTGAAAAAGTGCCTTTGGCTTGTGTCAAACCACTTCCTTCAGCTAATTCTAAACTTTGATAACGCAAAAAAGGAGAAATAAAATAGCCGGCTGGGGCTTCCTTTTTATTGCCAGGATACCAGCGAAACTCGGGACTAATGACAAAACCTGTAATGGAAACATCAAAAGCCGAGGCAGCAGTGTATGCGCCTGTAAGCATCACACTGGTTTTTCCACCGATGGCTCTTTCATAGCTTAACGAACCAGTTGAAACAGCCAAATTGAAAAGGTTTGTTTTAATAACATTTTTCTGTGCTTTAGCTTCGTTAGCCAAAAACACGCAAGAGGCAATTAGAGTAAGTGTCAAAATTTTGACTTTAGTAAACTTCATTGTGTAACTGTTTTGAATGGTTATAAAATAATTTTAATGAATAGTACTCCCAAAACGCTATGCATGTATCATTTGTTACAGATAGTGTATGTTTTT
>DMHB01000431.1 GCA_003449595.1 Microscillaceae bacterium
GGCCAAAAGGTAAACAAGAACAAGCGTTTTTTTTATTTTTTGGGAAACCAAGGCACGATAGACGATACCTTGCGCATATGTTCGGCATAATTGGGCTTGCGTGCCAACATCCGCTTGTCGATCATAGGCAAGCTGATGAATACAAACAACAAAATCATCGACAAGGCACCAACGCCTGTCCACCATAGATCGAAGCTACAAGCCAAACCGAAGAAATAAATCCCAACCCAAAAAGTAACTTCGCCAAAATAATTCGGATGGCGCGCATAGGCCCAAAGTCCTTTGTCTAACAATTCTTCGCTGCTTTTGCGGGTAAGCACAAAATTGCGCAATTGTTGGTCGGCGATGGCTTCGATGAGGATAGCCCCTAAAGTGATGACAAACCCAAGAAAATCGAAAATATTAAGGGGTGTGTTCGACGAGATATTGGCATAAAACAAAGGCAAGCAGCCCATAAAAACCAGCACCGTAGGAAACATGTGAATGCCGGAGAAACTCACCAACCAATAGGCTTTGCCGGTGCTTTGGCGCAGGTCGATGTAGCGCCAGTCTTCGTGGTCTAAACCTGTCCATTGGCGCGCCCAGTTGTAAGTAAGGCGCAAGCCCCAAAACGACACCAAGAAAATGGTCAATCCTGCGCGAACCGTGTTGACTTCGGGCTGAGCAAATAACAAAAGCGCCAATACTATAAATACAGGAATGATGCTCCAATACGGGTCATAAAAACTGGAATTGTTAAATACTGCGCTGAAGACAAAAATAACAACGGTAGCCACCACATCGGCAGCAGCAAAGCGCACAATTAGCGAGTAGTCGGCCAAATAGGATAAGGTAAGCCATCCGGCCACCGCCGAAAGGGTGTAAGAAAGAATGACCAAAAACCAAGCAAAAGCTGGAGCTGTTTTGCGATGCTGTTTTTGGGGGTGGGTAGTGGTAGTAGAGGTGGTTTCAGTAAGCATAAATTAAATTTAAAGTATAATAAAAGCGTATTTTAGTATTGATTTAATGATAAGTAACCGTGTAAATATCTTTCAAAGTTTTGGGCAAAGATTCAAAAATATCGACCGTTGCAGTTGATTTGTTTAGCGTGTAGAAATGGATACCTGGTGCGCCATTGCGCAGCAAATCTTCACATTGTTGAATTGCCAAATCGACCCCAATCTGATACATTTTTTTCTCATCTTTTTGGTAAGGAGCCAACCGTTCGATGGTAGCTTCCGGAATTTTGGCGGCACTTAGTTCTGCAAAGCGCTTGATTTGTCCAAAATTGGTGATAGGAATTAGCCCGGGAATGATGCGGCAGTTTACGCCCATTTGGCGGAGTTGGTTGACGTATTGAAAATAGAAAGCATTGTCGAAAAACATCTGCGTTACTAAGAAATCAGCACCGGCTTCTACTTTTTTCTTGACAAAATGCAGGTCTGTTGCCAAATCGGGCGATTCTACATGGCCTTCGGGATAAGCACCGGCACCAATACAAAATCTTTTTTGTTGACTTATATGCGCTACCAAATCACTGCCATTATTAAATCCTTCAGGGTTATGCACAAAATTAGTCTCTCCTTTGGGAGGGTCGCCACGGAGCAACATCAGGTTGCGGATGTTTTTCTCATACAGCAAATCCATATCGGCTTCAATTTTGCTGCGGCTGGCACCCACACAGGTATAATGCGCCATCGTAGTCCAACCTATTTTGTTCTGGATATAGTCAACCAAATCAAAAGAAGCGCTTTGGGTAGAACCACCGGCACCATAAGTAACCGAAACAAAAGAAGGATCAAGCTTCATCAATTGGCCAATGTTGATGCCCAATTCAATGGTGGCTGTATAGGTTTTTGGTGGAAAAAACTCGAATGAAAAGGTCTTTACTTGCTTTTCAAAAATATCGGTAATCTTCACAGTATTTACTTTTAGTTAATTTTACAAACTTAACATACTGCCACAAAAATAGTTTGTTTTTCACATATATCTTTGCAAGGTCAAATTTTATACCTCTTATGAAGAATTATACTGGCTTTTTCAGCCTTTTTGCACCATTTTATGGATAGGCCAAGCGTCTTTCGCACAAGCCCAAGTGCTCAAGCCGGCCAAGTGGTCGGATGATGTTTCCAAAAAAGAAGTAGCCATCGGCGACGAAGTCGAACTGCTTTTCAATGTCGAAATTCAGGCCGATTGGTATTTATATTCTACCGATTTTGACCCCGATTTAGGGCCGCAAGTAACTGAGTTTACTTTCACCCCACACGAGAGCTACGCCTTGGTGGGCAAGGTAGTGCCCGTAAATCCAAAGAAAAAATACAGCGACGTTTTCGGCGGCGACTATACCTATTTCACCGAAAAAGCCCAGTTTCGCCAAAAAATCAAAATCCTAAAGCCAAACTTATCCATCCAAGGCAAATACAGCTATCAAGTTTGTACCGATAAAGATGGTCGGTGTATTCCTTTCAATGCCAACTTTACTTTCGATAACCTCAAAGTTGTGGCAGCCAAGAAAGACGATAAGAAAACCGAAGACAAAACCGACAAGGCCGAAAGCAATGCAAAAGACTCGACCACCAAGGCCAGTACCGACCCAACAGAGGCAACCAAAGAAGGCCAAGTGGTTCAGAACAAAAACACGCAATCAACAAAATCTGCAACTGTCCAGAATAATGTCTCGCCTGAATCCAAAACCGGTTTGGGCTGGTTTTTAGTTGTGGCTTTTTCCAGCGGGTTGTTGGCGTTGTTGACACCCTGTGTGTTTCCAATGATTCCGATGACGGTAAGTTATTTCACCAAGCAAAGCGAAAATGGAGGCAAAACCCTCCAAAAAGCCATTGTGTATGGCGTGTCGATCATGGTGATTTATACCATTATTGGGGTGTTGTTTTCAGTATTGTTTGGCGCAGGTATCCAAAACTGGCTCAGTACTCATTGGATTCCGAATCTGTTTTTTTTCATCGTCTTGTTTGCCTTTGCACTTTCCTTTTTTGGGATGTTCGAATTGGTGCTGCCCAGCAGCTGGGTCAACAGTGCTGATCAGCAAGCTGACAAAGGCGGCTATTACGGCATTTTCTTTATGGCCTTTACCTTGGCTTTGGTTTCGTTTTCTTGCACAGCGCCCATTGTTGGCACCGTTTTGATTCAAGCCTC
>DMHB01000312.1 GCA_003449595.1 Microscillaceae bacterium
AAAGTCATCCAACTACTTGATATTCAGCAAATTGCTTTTACTGTTTACCAGTATCCCGTGAGCTATGTAGAGCTGGTAGGCACTGTGTTTGGCTTGGTAGCGGTGTGGTTGGCCACCCGTCAGCACATCCTAACCTGGGGTCTTGGCTTAGTGAATATTGGATGTTTTTTTGCCATTTTTTACCAAGTACAGCTTTACGCCGATATGCTGTTGCAAGTATATTACCTGATTACCAACCTCTACGGCTGGTTTACTTGGCACAAACAACAACAAGCCCACCAACCGCTCGCTATGTTGACGCATCTATTTCGCCTTCGTTTAGCAGTAGGTATTTTGGTTGGCAGTGGGCTGATGGGTTGGGCGGTAGCACATTTGCACCTCTTACTACCCGATGTATTCATCCAACCTGCGGCATTCCCTTATGCAGGGGCGTTCATTGCGGTTGCCAGTATGGCGGCCACGTGGCTATTGGCGAGGCGTGTAGTAGAAAATTGGGCTATTTGGATAGCGGTCAATGTGGTTTGTATTTATGTATATGTCCAGCAAGGCATCATCTTGATTGCCATTGAATATGTGCTATTTCTGGCTTTGGCCACCTATGGCCTGTACGCTTGGGCTGTTATGCACCAAAAAACCAAGCAAACCCCATCGGTTTGAATGAGCACCGAGCGTATTTCATCAAAATTTTACTTTCAAATAAGCAGTTTCTTGCTTCTTTTTTCCTAAATTGTTGCTGCTCCCATACAAACAATCCTCTTAACTCCATGAAAGCAATCTACAAAGGACAAGTCATCGCCGAAAGTAACAACACCATTGTGATAGAAGGCAATCATTATTTCCCGCCCAACAGTGTCAACACAAGCTACCTCCGCGCAAGCGCCTTGCATACAACCTGTCCTTGGAAAGGGGTAGCCTCATATTACCACATAGTAGTAGATGAGCACGAAAACAAAGATGCTGCTTGGTATTATCCGCAAGCCAGCGAAAAAGCCAAATCAATAGAAGGCTACATTGCTTTTTGGAAAGGTGTTGAGGTGGTTGAATAAATAAACCCACTTTGCTGTGAGCCAACTATCCGATCGTTTTCAAACGTGCAGAAAGCGTACCGAGCAGATCTGCAAGCCACTCCAAACAGAAGATTACTCCCTGCAACCCGTGGTGTTTGTGTCGCCGCCCAAATGGCATTTGGCGCATACCACGTGGTTTTGGGAAGCTTTTGTGTTGCAAAACTACCTACCCAATTACCAGCTTTTTGATGAAGATTTTGCCTATTTGTTCAACAGCTACTACAACTTTATGGGCAGCCGTGTGCTACGTCCCAACCGTGGGCTGATGTCGCGACCGGCTGTGGCCGAAGTGTACCAATACCGCACGTATATAAACCAGCAAATGGAAAAACTGCTTGGTCAAGATTTGCCTGCCGAAGCGCAGGCGGTTATAGAAATTGGCCTCAACCACGAAGAGCAACACCAAGAACTACTTTACTACGACATCAAATTCATTTTAGGAAACCAGCCCACCTTTCCTACTTTGGAAACCACCCTGCGCCTTACGCCCGAAAGCCAACCTAACCAATGGATCAACATCGCCGAGGGGCTTTACGAAGTTGGATTTGCTGGCAATGGTTTTTGCTTCGACAATGAAAAAACACGCCACAAAGTCTATCTGTACGATTTTGAAATAGCCAATAAGTTGGTAACCAATGCCGAATATTTAGCCTTTTTGGAAGCAGGCGGCTATCAACGTTTTGAGTTTTGGCACGCCGAAGGATGGGACTGGGTGCAAAACAACCAAATTGAAGCACCTCTGTATTGGCACCAAGTGGACAAGCAATGGCATCATTACCAGTTCGACGGATTTCAGCCGATCAATTTGTTGCTGCCGGTAGTTCATTTGTCTTACTACGAAGCCTATGCTTTTGCCCAGTGGAAGGGTTGCCGTTTGCCTACTGAATTTGAGTGGGAAGTGGCTTCTCCTCATTTTTCTTGGGGCGAATTATGGGAGTGGACCGAAAGCGCTTACCTGCCTTATCCACATTTTCAAAAAGCCCCGGGTGCCTTGGGCGAGTACAATGGCAAGTTTATGGTGAACCAAAAGGTGCTGCGTGGGGCTTCTATTGCTACACCTCCCCTGCATAGCCGCCCTACTTACCGCAATTTCTTCCACCCTGATATGCGCTGGCAAATGGCCGGGGTTCGACTGGCTCGCTAAAACAACTCTTACCATTTCTCAGGCAGTTAGATTTTACTGCCGTCTTTTTGTTGATTATGCTCGAACAATTTCGCCAAGATGTATTAGCCGGTCTGAGTGCCTCCCCGAAATATTTACCTTCCCGCTATTTTTATGACGCAAAAGGGGATGCTTTATTCCAGCAAATTATGGCGCTTCCCGAATATTATCTTACCCGCGCCGAAATGGAAATATTTACACAACAAGCCGCAGCCATTTGCGAAAACATCCCCCTTGCGGGAAGTTTGCAAGTGTTTGAATTAGGTGCCGGTGATGGTTTAAAAACCATTGAACTGCTGCGCCAATTAACAGCAGCGGGACACTCGGTGCAATATTGCCCCATCGACATTTCGGCCAATGCCTTGGAGCTGTTAGCCGCCAATATTCGCCAAGCCGATCTACCACTGCAATTCAACCCGATTTGCAATACCTACTTGGACGCTTTGGCCGAGATACCTCTTAATCCTGACCAACCCAAGCTACTACTATTTTTAGGTTCTAACTTAGGCAACCTTACCCACCCCCAAGCCATTGACTTACTTCACAAAATAGCCCAAAGGATGACCCCTCAAGACAATTTCTTATTGGGCATTGATCTGATGAAAGACCCTGCTACCATTTTGGCTGCTTATAACGACCAACAGCAAGTAACCGCACAATTTAACCTCAACCTCCTCCAACGCATTAACCGTGAACTAGGAGGTGATTTTGACTTAAATCAGTTTATTCATTACCCATTGTATAACCCCGAGACAGGCACAACCTATAGCTACTTGGTTAGCAAAATTGCCCAAAATATTTACATCGACTCTTTAGGCCGCACTTTTCGCTTTGAAGCTTGGGAAACCATTCACACCGAAATATCTCAGAAATACTCGCTACCGATGATTCGACAATTTTGTAAAACTGCCGGTTTAAACCTGCAAGAAGTATTTTTGGATAGTCAGGCGCAGTTTGCAGTTTGCCGAATGGGTAAAAATATGTAATTTGGAAGCCAATTTCTTTTTATCTTGAATCCAAATTTTCACATACCTTGGCAAGAAAACCAGCTTGCACAAAGTAAAAGCTATCTAATTTTTGGATGCTTGTTTTGTTGCCTTTGTGGAGCTGCCTTGGCGCAAAAGCCCAAAATTGAAAATGGTGTGTTAGACCTCCGTCAGTGGAATTTTGAGCGCGATGGTGCTATCAACTTAGATGGACGCTGGGAGTTTTATTACGAAGCCTTTTTGTCGGATAGCGCCCTACAAAATATAGCCCCAGCCAATCGAAATTACCTAGAAGTACCCGCAGCCAGTTGGGACATCCAACCTTATCGTGGAAAAAAAATAGATGGATTTGGCTATGCTACCTACCGCCTGCGGGTTTGGCTGCCAGCCAATTGTCCGCCCTTAGCACTAAAAACCATAGATCAATCCACAGCCTACCAATTATTCATCGATAAGCAGCTAATTGCCCGAATAGGCACTTTGGGTAAAACAAAAGAAACCCATATAGGCAGTGCCCAGACCGGTATTTTCACTTTCCAACCCACCGCAAAAGAAATATCGATACGGGTACATATTTCCAATTTTTCGCATCGCAAAGGTGGGCTGTGGCATAGTTTTCAGTTAGGCACCATAGC
>DMHB01000251.1:0-1165 GCA_003449595.1 Microscillaceae bacterium
CGCACTACGAAAATAGGCTTTTCGATACCATAGAAGAAGCTACGTTATGGTTAGAAACAATACTTGCTGATCAGTCGAAAGCCAAGCCCGTTTAATTTCAAATCCTAACCGCAGTTTAGACTTCTGCCAGCAGGCTCATTTCTCCCCTAAGGGGCAAAGCCAAGGCGCGTTTTACCTGAGCTAAATCGGTTGGATATTTAGCCAACAAATACATCATTTTAGTAAGGGCGGCTTCAGTATGAATATCGCCCCCGCCTACCACACCAATTTGGGCTAAGTGGCTACTGGTGGCATATTTGCCCTGCATCACCCGCCCCCCACTCGACTGCGACACGTTGAACACAACCAACCCTTGACGGATGGCCTGTGCTAAGATTTCGGTAAACCAACCATCTGTTGGCGCATTGCCCGAACCATACGTTTCCAAGACCAGCCCCTTGAGCGAGGCTGTCCCCAAAACTGCTTCCAACATAGCAGGTTGAATGCCCGGAAAAAGTTTCAAAATACCCACGTGGCTGTCCATATTCTTAAAAACTTGCAAAGAATACGCCTCGCTTTGCAGTGGCATAAGCGCCGCGTAGTTGTATAAAATATTGACACCCACTTGTGCCAGAGCGGGATAATTGACTGAACGAAAAGCATCAAAATAGATACTTTCCTCTTTGCTGGCGCGATTGCCTCTGAGCAATAAATCATTGAAATAAATACCTACTTCGCTCACCACAGGCTCACCTTGTTTGTTTTTGGCAGAAGCAATTTCAATAGCAGTTACTAAGTTGCGGCGTGCATCATTGCGGATGGTGCCGATGGGGAGCTGCGCCCCAGTAAAAATGACCGGTTTGCGTAGGTTTTCTAACATAAAACTCAAGGCTGCGGCGCTATAAGCCATTGTATCGGTGCCGTGCAAAACCACAAATCCATCATACAGCGGGTAATGTTCTTCTATGATTTCAGCCATCCGTACCCAATGCGTTGGATTTACGTTCGACGAGTCTAACAAAGGCTCGAAGGCGATTACCGTAAGCGCGCAGTCAAAAAAATTTAGCTCGGGTATGCGCTCAATGATTTGCTCGAAATCGAAAGGCACCAAGGCGGGTTCTTGGGGACTTTTGGGTATCATCCCAAAAGTGCCTCCGGTGTAGATAATGAGTATGGCTGTTTCGGC
>DMHB01000251.1:1562-6705 GCA_003449595.1 Microscillaceae bacterium
GGTATTAAACCAATGAAAAAAGTGCTTGGGCGTTGGCTGTCGTAGCAGCGGCCAATTCGGACAAGCTTGTTTGTGTTATTTCAGCCACTTTTTGGGCTATGAGGGGTACATAGCTGCTTTCGTTGCGCTTGCCGCGATGAGGCACAGGCGCCAGAAAAGGACAGTCGGTTTCTAATACCAACCGCGATGCCTCGATAGCAGGCAGCACTTTGTCTAAGCCCCCATTTTTGAAAGTAGCCACCCCGCCGATACCCAAGTAAAACCCCATTTCTATCACTTGTTGGGCTTGGTCAAGTGTGCCGGTAAAGCAATGAAAAATGCCTTTCAGATCGGCACCAGCCAAAGGTTTTAGTAGCTCGATGGTTTCGGGTATCGATTCGCGGCAATGAATCACGATGGGTAGTCCCAGCTTTTTAGCCCATTGTACCTGGATGGTCAAAGCTTCTTTTTGTTGATCAAAAAAGGTTTTATCCCAATATAAATCAGTGCCTATTTCGCCCACGGCAATAAATGGATGGTCGGGTTGGTGCAGCCATTCTTCTACCACATACAACTCCCGTTGGAAATCGGCCTTGACCGAGCAAGGGTGTAGGCCCATCATCGGCAGGCACACCTTGGGAAAGCGTTGGTGGGTTTCGAGCATGGCCTCTACCGAAGTATGGTCGATGTTGGGCATCAAGATTTGGCCAACGTTTGCCTGTTGGGCGCGTTCGATGGCCTCGTTCCGATCTTTGTCGAACTGGTCTAAGTAAATATGGGCGTGGGTATCTATCCAAAACATCTTGCAAAATTAACAGCTGCTTTCATCTTTTTGCTAAAAGCTGCAAGCAAGTCATAAAAAAACGGGCTGCCTTCACAAGCAACCCGTCTGTAAACTTTTCGGTTATTTCCAAGCAACCCTTAGGCAGGCATAGGCTTATTGACTTTGAACTTTTGTACTTTTTTACCAGTAGCATATTTACGCATTTCGCGCTCTACGCTTTCCTTGTAAGGGAAGAAATCTACTTGCAGTGTATGGCGCACCGATTTCTTATAACGCTTGGCTACTTTTTGGCGGGTATCTTCGATATCTTTTTGCATCGCTTCTTTGCTGGGCAGACTTACCTCGCCGGAAATCAGCTTGGCAGCATAAATGGCTTGTACTTCTGCCAAAGGCATAATGGCACCCAAAGGCTGCACCAAACCCAAGAAAAACAAGCCCGGGTAGTCGGGGTGCAACACCCTGCGGTAAAGTTGTATGTCGTTGGTTTCTTCTACTTTCAATGGCTTGAAGTGGTCTGCGCTTAAGAATGGGAAAGTAACCTTGTAGCCGGTGGCATAGATGATGATGTCGATTTTCTCACGCGAGCCATCTTCAAACACTACTTCATCGCCGGCCAGTTCTTGCACATTGGGTTTTACTTTTACCTTGCCACGACCAGCCAAGTTCAAGAAATCTTGCGAAAGCGTAGGGTGTTCGCTCAAGATTTTGCGCTTTGGTTTCGGCACACCGTAAGCCTCTTGCGGGCCGCGTGCCAGCCACAACGAAAAGTTGAGTATTGCTCTTTGAAACCAAATTGGCATTTTCGACAGTGAAGGTGTGGCCAATGTATCGAAAGGAATACCCATAATATAATTGGGTACTACATAAGCGCCGCTACGGGTCGATAAGAATACATTGCCTGTATGCAATCGTGCTGCTTCGCAAGCCACATCGACAGCGGAGTTGCCAAAACCGATGATCAGTACATTTTTGTTTTCCAACACATCGGGAGTTTTGTAATAATGCACGTGCATAGTTTCCCCATTGAACTGGCCTTTGAACGGCGGGTCAGGATAGCGCGGATTCCAGTGGTGGCCGTTGGCTACCATCACCCAGCTATAATTTTCGGTGTTGCCTTTGTCGGTGGTTACGGTGTACGAGCCGTCAGCTTCGGGCTTTACATCGATGACCGAGGTGTTGAACTGAATTTTATCGCGAAACCCAAAATGATCCACATAACTGTCGAAATACCGGATGATTTGCGAGTGGTGTGGAAACATAGGGTAGTCGTCGGGCATCGGAAAATCCGAATAAGCCATTACATCACGCGAGGTGTTGATGTGCAACGAGCGGTAAGCCGACGAAACGCCATTGTCGTTTTCATAACGCCAATTGCCTCCGATTTGCGAACCTTTTTCGTAGCAGTCAAAAGGAATTCCATATTCTTGAAAAACCTTACAGGCGGCAATGCCGGAAGAACCGGCTCCAATAATGCAAACTTTTTGTTGTGTGTTCATAAAAATTAACAGGATATAAAGAATTACGATTTAATTTTTCCGGATAAATTCTTCTGCCAAATCGGCTATCATCGTAGCAGCCACCCCGTTGGTGTGTACCAAATCAGGCGTGAGGTGCAGGCCGTGTGCTTGGGCTACAGCATCCCAACTTTGCCCCAACACATAGCGCCGTATCATCGACAAAGTCATCAAGGTATTCCCGGGTTTGTAAGCAATGGCCGGTTTGAGCTGGTTTTCTTGTATATAGGCTACTTGTTTTTCGTGCAAGGGCAGATAAGCTACTTGCATTTCGTTAGCTACTTCTTGGATGGTAGTACAATACTGCGCCACTTTTTGGTTGGAAGGTTCTTCCAAGCCTTCGCCCAGCACCGGTAGCGACATCAGCGCTATTTTGGCTTGGGTGCGCGCCTGAAAGGCTTGAACAATTTTTTGTAAGTTTTCTTTGTACCAAGCTTGTGTAGGCGTTTGTTTCAAGCCTTTCATCATCCGATAAGTGCGTTCGTTTTGTGGCGCTAAAGTAGCATTCACATCGTTGGTGCCTATCAAAATGATGACATAATCGGGCTGACAAGCCACAATTTCATCGATACGAGCCAATAAGTTGAACGACATATCTGCATTGATGCCCGCATTTACCCAAGCATATCCATCGCCTAAGCGTGAGGAGAGCAAGTCCACATAATTGACCCCCATATTGCCGTGGGTGAGGCTATCGCCTACACAGGCTACTATTTTTCGGGAGGAGTCGAGGCTTGCTTTATGGCTCAGAAAAACTGCCGGTCGGTTGGCAGGTTTGGTGAAAATGATAGAAAACACATATACATACAACCCTATGGCAGCCAAAAGAAATCCCGCAAGGGTAGCACCACCATAGACCCAGACGTTCAAAAAAATGGAAACGAAAAAAGTGTTGTAAGTTTCCTGAAAAGCCATAGTTTTTCCGATTTTTTTTTAAAATTAGGACAAAATTAGTAAAAACAAAATTTTGATTGGCGAAAAAAGCAAGACAAAGCCACACGGTTGGCGCTTGCTTCTTTTGCCCAAATTTCTTCAATAATTCCAACTTTTGAGACGAAACTATGAACAACACCACGCCTCCTCCTACCGCTGCCCAGTCTATCGGAATGCAGCATCAAATGCAAATCTATTTGGCCGGCATGCAACAGAAAAAACCTGAAATTCCGGTGGCTTACGCCGATTTGGAAGCCAAAGCCCGCGAAGTGATGAACCCTGCCGCATTTGCTTACATTGCCGGGGGCGCTGGCGGCGAAACGACGATGGACACCAACCTGCGGGCGTTTGACCGGTGGCAAATTTGGCCTCGGATGTTGGTCGATGTGTCGCAGCGCGATTTGAGCATCGAATTGTTTGGCCAAAAACTGCCTACTCCCCTCCTATTTGCGCCCGTTGGTGTGTTGTCGATAGCCCACCCCGAAGCCGAGGTAGCGGTGGCCAAAGCCTCCAAAACCTTGAAAATGCCTCAAATTCTGAGTACAGTTTCGTCGAAACCAATGGAAGAAGTGGCAGCCATTCACGGCGAACACCCACACTGGTTTCAGTTGTACTGGGGGCGCGACCACGAGTTTACCAAAAGCCTGATTTCGCGAGCAGAGCAAGCCGGCTATGGTGCGATTGTGGTAACCTTAGATACGCGGCTATTGGCTTGGCGCGAACGCGATATCCAGCAGGCTTATTTGCCTTTCTTGTATGGCGAAGGCTTGTCGAATTATTTCAACGATCCTGTTTTTCGGGCTGCGTTGGGCGGCGACCCCCAAGAAAATACTTTCAAGGCCATTATGCAGTTTGCGCACGTGTTTTCAAACCCGGCACTTACGTGGAACGACTTGGCCATCATCCGCAACCATACCAAACTCCCCATCATTCTGAAGGGCATTATCCATCCCGAAGATGCCAAATTGGCCGTGCAACACGGTGCCGATGGCATTGTGGTGTCGAACCACGGTGGCCGCCAGGTCGATGGCTCGGTGAGTGCCTTGGATATGCTGCCGCTGATTGCAGAAGCCGTTGGCCATCAAACCACGATTTTATTCGACAGTGGCATCCGTCGCGGAGCAGATGTTTTCAAAGCGATGGCTTTAGGAGCCAAAGCCGTGCTGGTGGGTCGGCCTTATGCCTTTGGATTGGCCGTGGGCGGCGAAAAAGGGGTGCGCGATGTGATGAGCAACCTTTTGGCCGATGTCGATTTGACGATGGGCTTGGCCGGTTGCAATTCTTGGGACGAAGCCCGCCGCAAAGGTACTTTGGTCAGGGTGAAACAGCAAGAATTGGAGTTTTAAGACTTTTTGTCAGTTTTTATTTTGCTAAATTCTTGAAAATGCGACATAATGTCGCATTTTTTGTGTTGGTACAGCAATTGAAAAAGAGGAAATCAACTGTTTAATTTTTCAACACTAAAATCTTTAAAACTATGTCAATCATCAAGCGAAACACTTATTTCCCAACATTGCCCAGCGTTTTCGACAATTTCTTTGGCGCTGATGTGCTGCGTGGTGCTGATTTCAACTTACCTTCTGTGAACATCGCCGAAACCGAAGACGGCTTCCGTGTAGAGGTAGCCGCGCCCGGAATGCAGAAGGATGATTTTCAAATCGAAGTGGACAACAACCTGATGACTATTTCGGCAGAAAAGAAAAACGAAAGCGAAACCAAGAAAGAGAATTATACGCATCGCGAGTTTAGCCATACGTCGTTCAAGCGTTCGTTTACGCTGCCTGCTTCGGTCAACGGCGAAGCCATCGAAGCCAAGTATGAAAACGGCATTTTGAACATTCACATCCCAAAAAGGGAAGAGGCCAAGCGCAAGCCAGCCCGCACCGTTAGCATCAACTAATAGTTCTTTTTCAGTAATTTTTTTGCCTGACTT
>DMHB01000140.1 GCA_003449595.1 Microscillaceae bacterium
CTTATCAAGTTGTGAAAGACATGAGCGAAGCACAAAAAGTGATTCAAAAATTAATCAAAGAAAACAATCTTCCATCTTCTATTTCCTAAACCCTATGGAAACCAAGGTTTTTATTATGATGATTATTTTTTCAGTTCCTATTTTAGGTATTCTGAGCAACACCTATTTGAAGGTGCAAAAACTGAAACTACAAGGAGGTTCTAACCAAGATGATTTGAATAAACTCAAAGCATTGGCTCAAGAGAATAACGATTTGAAAAAAAGGATTGAAAATCTTGAAGGGATTGTAACGAGTATGGATAAAGAAATTTTGGGCTTATATGCGCTCAATCCTGACCCGAACGAAAATCAGAAAAAAGTAGAAGAACTTGCCAAGACCATCAAAAAGTTGAAAGGCTAAGCCAATTTACTATTTTTCGTGCATTGTTTTGTCGCTCAACCGACGCGTTAAAAAATCTTGGGTTTGTGGCACCAAACGTTCGACTGCGTCTAACACTAACTCAGGGTGTTCGTACAAAATTAAGTGCGACTGCTTGGGTAGGCGTATTATTTCTGTTGGCGCATTGACAAGCATTTTTTCGGCAAAATCGGCATTGCCCGGGAAAATTAAGTCGTCGGCTTCACCTTGTAGAAGAATGACAGGAACAGTTATATTTTTCCAAAGCGGAATCATATTCCGAAGTTCATCTGCGTGTGCCAGTTTTTCGTCATTGGCCATTTGGAGGGTTATAGGTGCCATCCATTTGAAAAACTTCAATTTGATAAGATGCGAAATGCCATATACTTTTTCCTCATAGGGAGCCAATGAGGCTGCCGAAAAAACCAATCCATCCACCAAGTCTGGCGAATCCATTGCCAAACGAGCTGCTAATGAACCTCCATAAGAGGAACCCACCACGATAATTTTTTCATAGCAAGGGCGATTATCTTCTAATATGGGCTTGATAAGAGCTACTTGTTTTTCAAGCGAGGTTTCTACGATGCCAAAGTCAGAAAAACCATACCCTGGCTTATCCATTGCAATTACCTTAAATTTTTCAAGCAAGGATTGGTTGCTTATGGCGTGGCTCACCGTTTTGATAGAACCGGGCGATCCGTGGATGAAAACCACCAGTACATTGGTGTCTTTTCCGGCTTCTACATAGCGCATAGTTCTGTTTTGAACAGTGTATCGCTTGATAAGTGGTTGGTAGGTGGTGTTGGTAGCGAATAAATTTTGAATTTGTCGATCATTCATCCTAATTTGGAAGCAAGAACTTACAATAAATGCAAGCAATAACAAACGCATTGACTTGGGAAAGAAGATTGTTTTCATACGTCTTTTGCTTTTAATTAAGATGGGGAAATGCCTGTCTTGTGTTATTTACCTTTTCTAAAACTACTAAAATTTGTGAAGAGTTCAAAATAATTCTGATTAAACCCTAATTAAGTTTATGCAAAAAAGATGGCAAATGGCAGTGGTACTTTTGATTACAGTGGTGATTGCCTTCTTGGATCGCTTGAATGTAACCTATATCATCGTAGCACTGAGCAAAGAAAATAACTGGAGCGAGGCAGAAATAGGCGTTAAAGGCGGGCAGTTGACCAGCTTTTTTTATTTGGCCTATGGTGTTTCCAATATGCTTTTAAGCCCTTTGGGTGCCAAAATGGGCGCACGTGCCAGTATTATGCTTATCATAGTGCTGTGGTCGGTTTTTACGGTGATGGGGGCGTGGTTTAGTCAGTTTTTTGGGCTGATGTTGCTTTCGCGTGTTTTATTAGGCTTGAGCGAAGGGCTACACTACCCAATGATGAATCAGCTTTCGCAACGATGGTTTCCCTTACAAGAGCGAAGCCGAGGCAATGGTATCTGGACAGTAGGCATTTTTATAGCATTGATTTTAGGGCCGTTCTTATTGATTCCGCTGATTCGCGAATATGGGTGGCGCAATATGTTTTATGTTTTAGCTGTTTTAGGAATGGCCATCAGTCTGCCCTTGGTCTATTTCTTTGTTTACGACTCGCCAGAGCAACATCCAAGAATAAGTGCCGAAGAACTTGCCTACATTCAGCAAGGCGTAGAGCCAAACCCTGAGAATTCAAGCACCAAGCAATCGCTTCTGAAGCTATTTCAATCCCCTTTGCTATTGCTTGCCTTGGCTGCCAGTGCGCTGAACAATATGGTAGCACACGGTTTGCTGAGCTGGATGCCTACCTATTTTGTGAAAGCACGTGGCCTTGGCGAAACAGAACTGATGTATGCGTTGGCCATTCCTTATGCTTGCTCGATTGGAGCGGTTTGGTTTTGGTCTTTTTTAGGAGATAAAACCAGCAAGCGGATATTATTGGCTTGTATTGGCTTTTTCTTTACCGGTATTTCGCTTGTTTTTGCTTTGCAGTTAGAAACACTCCCTACGGTTACTATTTTCTTCTGCTTTACCATTATCTTTATCACAAGTTACGTAACGGCAGAATATGCCGTAGCGCAAAAAATCATCCCCCAGTCTATGATAGTTTCGGGGGTGGGCGTTTACAATGGCATTTCTATCTTGGCAGGAGGCACCACCGGGCCAGCCATTGTGGGCTGGGTAATAGCGCAAACAGGCAGTTATACTTACGGTATCTTATCTTTGTCTTCATTTTGCTTTGTAGCAGCATTTGTTTTATGGCTCTTGAGCCGAAAAATGCACTATTAATTGGTTAGTTAACCCTCGTTTTATGCACCAACACAACTCTCTACTCTCTACCAAAGCACACGAATCGCGTGTGGCCATCGAGCGCCTTTATATCGAAATGCGCCACGTGTTCAACAGTGGTTATTACAAGCCTTCCGGCCTTTCGGGCAAGGTAATCGATGAGTCGCTGCTGACCCTTAGCCCCGAAATTTATGGCTCTATTGCCGACAGCGACAAAGTAGAGTTGGAAGGCTTGGTATATGTAATCGACCGTTTGCCCAGAGGCATCGAAAAATGCCGGTTCATCAAAATCACATCTGATGAAGGCTACGAGAAATCGGCCTTCGAAGCCATCACCCCTGCCAAAAGGCTCAGGGCTTGTTATATGATTGACGAAGAAACGATGTTGATCGAAGTAACCCGAGGACGCAGCGAGATTTATGACATCGTTACCCACCTTACTTTCCTGTATAACGAAGCCGAAAAAATCAAGCAGCACGCCTTCGATAAAGAGGGGCATAAAACCCGCGAATGGGAAAAATTGGAATATATTATTCTCAATGGTGAGCAGATGGACGAACAGCAACAGCAAATTGCATTCAGCTATCTGAGTAGTATTTTGGGGCGCACTTTCGTGGAAACCCAGAAAACCTTCGAGCGGTTAGCCGAAAACAGCGAATACAACTCTGGATTATTCGAAATCGTGTTTTGGTTGGGACGGATGGCTATGGAAGAAGAAATTTTACACAAAGATCGTGAAATTAGCTTTTCTCCGGTTTTGCGCGAACGCATCGGCAGGCATATTTATGGCGAACGCTGGGCTTGGCATATCAAAAAAATGCTGCACGAATATGGCCTTTTGCAGCGCCCGCTCCACATCATTAGTGCCAATCTGCATAGCGTACTCAATGCCGTATTTGCTTATCCTGCTTTGCGCGAAAGCCTACAAGAAGCTGATGGAGTAATCGACATCGCCTTGGAGTTGAACAAGCAAGAAGACCCCAATTTCCAGAACAAAATCGTGCGTTATGCCAAACAATCGGGCACGTTTTGGCTCAACGAAACCTACGGAACCAATATGGGCGTGCAAATTTTCGATACTGCCCAATGGCAGATCGGAAGAGCG
>DMHB01000404.1 GCA_003449595.1 Microscillaceae bacterium
TAGGTGGAAGTTGTGCAATAAAATATGCCGAAAATGAAAGTGTTAAACCAAAAGCTGTTTTCGCGATTGATCCTCCTCTTGACTTTGAAAGGTTTTATAATTCTGCAAAAAGAGATATTAGACTTTCAAAAGATAGACAAGCCAATGAAGAGAATATTTATATAATTGATAGACTCGAAAAAGAAACCGGTGGCAATCCATCTACACATTTGGCTGAATATTATAAAATTTCACCTTATTCATTTTCTGATACTGTACAAACGGAAATTAAAAAATTATCAACCATTCCTCTGAGGGTTTACACAGAACCAGACATTAATTGGTGGTTGAAAGAACGTGGGGCTGATTTTACAAGTATCAATGCAACCGAGTGCTCAGCGATGATTAATGAATTAAATAAGCTTGGAAATGAGGACGCAGTATTAATTGTAACCCAAAACAATAGTTATAGAAAACCTGATAATAGGAGGCATCCGCACTCTTGGAGTATTGTGGATAATGCCGAATTGATAAAATGGCTACTGAAGCAGCCATAATATCCACACCCAATAGTCTCCTTAAAACATACACCCAAACCTCGTGCTTCCAAATCTGCCAAGTCGCCAAAACAACATTGATTGAACACCCAACCTCCATACAGTAATGCTATTCAGATGCTCCCTCATACTCATAGTAGTATTTTCTTTCACAAGGCCAATCGTGGCTTGTTCGGCTTTTTTTTGGGCAGGCAATGGCCTGACTTTTGGCAGAAACCTCGATTGGTATAATGGCGCAGGCTACCTCATCAAAAATAACAACGGTGTAAAAAAATATGCTTATTCTATCAGTCAGACAAATCCTGCTTCTTGGACATCCAAATATGGTTCATTTACTTTCAATCAAATTGGCAAAGAATTTCCTTATGGAGGCATCAATGGACGCGGACTTGTAGTAGAGCAACTTTGGCTGCACGCCGCCACTTACCAAGATAACAACAATGAAACCATCTCTGAATTGGAGTGGATTCAATACCAATTAGATAATTATGAGCGTGTTGACGAAGTCATTGAGCACATCAACCAATTGACAATAAAACCCATCAAAGCCACCGTACATTATTTCATTGCCGACAGAACAGGCCATTCGGCTGTCATTGATTTTATAGGCGGAAAAGTAATAATCAGCCCCAACAACAGCATTAGTCAAACACTCACCAATACCAATTATAGGGCATCTTGTGCTTACTATGAAAATAATATATCGAAAATCGATACTGCTTCAAGGCTATCAGAAGATAGATTTTGTCAGGTGGCCGAGAATTTAAAAAAGTACAATCCCAATAACTTTGAGGAAGCATTTAAAATACTCTCGCTGAGCGCCGAAGATGAAAAAAACTACAAAACCTTCTGGTCCATTGTGTATGATGTGAGCAACTTAGAAATTCGTTTCAGAACCTATGACAACCCAACTATCAAGCACATAAAACTGCGCGATTTTAATTTTGACAATACTACCCCAAATCTTGGCTGTAACCTAAACATTGACCAACTGGATTTGCAACCTTATACCTTTGAAACAAATAAACAATTGCTTGAATCTTCATTGAAGGCAATGGATATAATAGCAGATGTCGCACTGGCAAGTAACCACCAATTCGATCCTTCCAAACAATCAGTGGACTCTACCTATTTGAATACCTATTGTACAGTAAAAATCAATTTTATTCTAAAAAAACAACAAGGAAACTTGTATTACACCATTGCCGAAGGCGAAGCAAACTTCAACAGAAGAAGGGGGGCGGTATCGAATATGGTAGCCGTAGATACAAATAGGGTATATTCAGAGGCTTATGCTGTCAAAAAGGGAGAATACGGTATTGCGTCATTTCACGATGTAAATGGAAATAGGAAATTAGATGGAGGCTTATTTGGCATACCCAAAGAACCCTATGCTTTCTACCAAAATAAAAAAGGACTATTTGGGCTTCCTCCCAAATACAAGCGAATAAAGTTTATATTAGACAAGGATAGCCATTTGACCATTAAATTTTAAAAGGTAGCATTTACAAACTGCTTCTTGAAGCAGCTCAACAATATGGTGGTTGCCTTGCTACACCCAAGCGTGGTGTTTCGCAATGCAGCCCCACCCTCAAAACATCGGCGTAATACATCAGGAAAAAGGATGATGACGAATTTTATTGAACCACATAAAGCAGCCTGGAAAATTGCTTTTGAAGACTTGAAAGGTGTTTTATTCAAGCTACTTGGCAATTGTGAAATAGACATCCAACACATTGGAAGCACAGCCATTCCCGATCTTTTTGCAAAACCAATTTTGGACATTGACCTGATTATGCACAACAAGGCACTGCTTGGGGTTATCACTGCAAGACTCGAAAAAATTGGCTATACAAACAGAGGGGAACAAGGCATTAGAGGGCGATTTGCCTTTAGACAGCAATCGGAATGGACACCCCAAACAAAGGACAATAGAACGTGGCAAGAACACCATCTCTATGTTTGCTACCCGGATAGTTTGGCGCTCAAAAATCATCTGCTCTTTCGCGATGCTTTATTGGGCGACAAAAAATTAGTAGAAGAATACAATGTGCTGAAAACGAGCTTGGTACAAGAAGAAGGAATGACAAGGGAAAAATACACAAAACAAAAAACAGATTTTATTATTTCAGTTTTGACCAAACTCGGGCTTGACAAAGATGAATTGGATGAAATCAAAAAGGCAAATGCCTAAATCAACATCCAATACATCCTCTGCCGCAGGTATTCAGACCGATGGCTCGGTGAGTTTTGAAGTATAAAATTAGAAGTTTTCGCATCAAGTTAGCTTGCTATAAACTTGTTTACCAAAGGTAAACTGGGGCGTTTTCGAGAGGCTGGGTTGGTTTACAGGATTGGCGCAGGGCTGAAGAGATGTGGGGGGGGTATGGTCAAAATAATTTTCCTTGTTGTTCTATTTCTTGCAGTTCTATTTTTGGATGAAACGTCCCAATGATGATAAAAGGATTTGGAGTTTTTTTATGAAACTTTTGGTATTAATACTGTGCGCACGAAAACCTGCTGTGCAAACCAATTCACCATATTTTGCTGAAAGGGTTGGATAGGTTTTTACCGTGATTAATACTTTGGTTAGAGCCATACTTAAATGTGATTTACTTCATAATCAAATGCTGGATGTTTTTCAATAGCTTCTGCTAAATGCTTACGGTGGCATTGGCAAATATTTGCTTCAAAACAAGTCAAAGCGATACGCTTGTGTTCTTTCAGTAAATTTAAAATACGTATCTGCGAATCTATCGTTTTGGATAGGTTGTCTTTACGGTAAAAGTCAAATAGTTTATCATAATCGCTTTGCGTATTTAACTCCTGCCTTTGTGCTGATTGTATGCCTACTTCGGGAATATGTATATACTGTATGTCCAAACCCTCACAATATTGTTTCAATGGGCTTTTACTAAAGCCAAATTTCATACTTAAGGGATTGTTTCGAACATCTACTAAAACTTTGACATCATACTTTAGC
>DMHB01000401.1 GCA_003449595.1 Microscillaceae bacterium
AAGTTTCCGGAAATAGATATTGCCTTGAGTAATGGTTTCAGGTTTTGCCAGCCTCGTTCAACCCCCGACCACACCGGAAATATCCCCATTACATCAGGCTATATTTTTGATATGCTTCCGGTAGATAGCACCGTGAGAACAGCGAGAATCACTGGCAAGCAACTGGTAGACTGGCTGGAAAAAGAGCTTAATAATGTATTTGCCAAAAATGCAGGGCAGCGATTTGGAGGATGGGTTGTAAAATTCAAAGGAATAAATGTAACATTTAAAGCATTTGAAGAAATGGGCAGGCGTATTCAATCCATAACGTTTAAGGGTAAGCCCGTAGAATTAGATGCCACCTATTCCATTCTTGCCTGCGAAAGAGAAGGCGACCCGGAAGATATGTTATGTAGAATAAAAAATGTAACCAATGCCAAAAATACAACGGCCACACTACATAAAGTAATGAGGGAATACCTGACAGAACATAAAATTGTTACGCCAACCCCCGAAAGAAATGCGATTATCGTTGATGCACCTCAAACGCTGTTAACGCAGGTTAGTGGTGTAGATTATGTATTCAAATAACCAATAGCATACCACATATTTATCACTTGTCTATAAACTTTAAAATTTAAAAAATATACTATGTGTAACTATATCAGATGTCCAAGCAAATAGCTAACAAAAACAATCAACCGAAATAAATATTAATAATTTAAAACATAAAAAATATGAACAATCAAAATTTCACAGTAGAGCAAATCTACACCGGATGTTTGGCACAAGGTGCTTACTACATCACCTCAAATGGCGAAGCGGCCATCATTGACCCATTGCGTGAACCACAACCATACCTCGACAGGTTAGCAAAAGACAATGTGAAACTCAAATACATTTTTGAAACACATTTTCACGCTGACTTTGTAAGCGGACACGTTGATTTGGGTAAAAAAACAAATGCCCCAATTGTTTTTGGACCCAATGCCGCTTGTGAGTTTGAGTGTATTTCAGCATCAGACAACCAAGAGTTTAAAGTGGGTAATGTAACAATCAAAGTATTGCACACCCCAGGGCATACAATGGAAAGTACTTGCTATTTACTAAAAGACGAAAATGGAAAAGATGTGGCTTTGTTTAGTGGCGACACGCTTTTTCTTGGCGATGTAGGCAGACCCGACTTGGCTCAAAAAGCCGCAAATATGACAATGGAAGACCTTGCGGGACTATTGTACGAAAGTTTAACAACAAAAATATTGCCTTTGGCAGATGATGTTACGGTATATCCTGCACACGGTGCCGGTAGTGCCTGCGGTAAAAATATGATGAAAGAAACGGTGGATACTTTGGGCAACCAAAAGAAAATGAATTATGCCCTCAATCAACCCAACAAAGAGGCTTTTGTAAAAGCGGTTACCGATGGACTTTTGCCACCGCCAGCCTATTTTGGAATGAATGTAGCAATGAATAAAAAGGGCTACGAGAGTTTTGAAGCCGTGCTCAATCAAGGAATGAAAGCCCTATCGGCAGAAGAGTTTGAATTGGTTGCCGAGAATACAGGTGCATTGATTTTAGACACTCGTAACGACAAGGTATTTGCCAAGGGTTTTGTACCGCAATCTATAAACATTGGATTGGGTGGAGAGTTTGCCCCTTGGGTGGGTGCATTGTTGGTAGATGTGAAACAACCTATTCTATTGGTAACAGAACTTGGGCAAGAAGAAGAAACCGTTACACGCCTGAGCCGTGTGGGTTTTGACAATGTACAAGGACATTTGAAAGGAGGGTTTGACACTTGGAAAAATTCAGGAAAAGAAACGGATACCATAAAACGAATGACTGCCGAACAGTTTAGCAACGAAGTAAAAATTGGTGAAAGTAAAATCATAGATGTACGCAGAGAAAGCGAATATGCAGCCGAACACGTTGAAGAAGCATACAGCAAACCATTGGCATTCATCAACGACTGGGTAAAAGACATCAACCCACAAGAGCATTTTTATTTGCATTGTGCAGGTGGGTACAGAAGTATGATGGCAGCAAGTATATTGCAAGCAAGAGGTTATCGAAACTTTACAGACGTTGAAGGAGGCTTTAATGCCATTGCAAAAACGGCTGTACCAAAAACAGACTTTGTTTGCCAAAGCAAAGTGCTGACAACGTAGTTCTACAAACATTTTAAAAAAGTAAAAGCCTTTTGACAATTCAAAGGGCTTTTGCATTTGTTAGGTGGACAATACGACAAAGCCCAAAGCATTTGGTAGCACATTTGCTTTTTTTCCACTACACAAACCAACGCTAAAAAAAGCAAAAGAGCAACCAAGCCAACGCACCAAGCCACGAAAATTAAAGACAAAATGAACAGACAGAAAAAGGGACTACAGCTAACAAGGGTTTGGCAAAATGGGGGCAGAAGTGCTAAATTAAACATTTGTACTTCTATAAACATTTGTGGTTTATTCAACATTTGTGCTTCTAATTCCCCCACTTCGCCAAGCCCCAAACCGTTAGGCGTAACATTAAAAACTACCCCCTAAACACCATTGCAGGTTCTACACTTACTACACGCCTGACTGCTAATAAAGAACTCAAAACAGCCATAAGCAACGTAACCAATAACAATGCAATTCTAAAGTGTAAGTGAAAAACCAACAAAATGCCCGCATCTGCTACCATTATTTTGAACAATTCCAAAAAAACAGTAGCTAAAATGTAACCTATCAACGCATACAAAACTGCTTGGGTAAGTATCAGACGAGCAATGTAACTGTTAGTTGCTCCTATGGCTTTGAGTGTGCCATAATCTTTGATGCGGTCTATCACGGTGGAATACATCGAAATCGCTATAATAAAAAGCCCACTGATAACCGCAAAAACTACCATCAGCATAAACACAACGCCAATGCCTGTATTGCCCAACACGATTTCAACTGTCATTTGTTCAAGTTGGTTTGCTTGCCAAGCACGCACCCCAAAAATATATTGGTTGATATTTCGGGCAACTTTTTCAGGTAGATAACCTTGCTTTACCTTGATGGTAATGGCACTGTAATAGAAATCGGGAAAATTGCCATAATATTTGGCTCTGTCCAATGTGGTATAAAGAAAATTAACCGCCAAACCTCTAACACCTTTAGTTTGGGCTTTGATAACCGCTTTTTTTCCATTGATTTCAAAAGAAGTGCCTACGTTTGTATTGCCTCCAAAGGTCATAGCATCATAAAAATCCGCAC
>DMHB01000059.1 GCA_003449595.1 Microscillaceae bacterium
AAAATTTAATTAGTAATGTTTAGTAAATTTTGTGCTCAGCTCTTGGTCTGTAATACAGCCAAACGTCGCTTCAATTCAAATTCTTGCTGCTTTTGTTTGGTGATGTCAAAACCAATAGAGTAAACTTTTTGTACTTTGCCTTCGGCATCTATCAGCGGATAAACGATTTCGTAAAACCAGATTTTTTCACCGTTCTTCCGATACCTAATGAACTCGCCCCGCACACTGAGTCCGGTGTTAACGATGCTCTGCCAAGTATCGACCACAGTTTTGGCTTTCTCACGAAGTAAAATGGTATAGTGCTTGCCCAATATTTCCGATTCTGCATAGCCTACTGTTTCGCACATCAGCCTGTTAATCAGCAAATAGCGGCCTTGGGTGTCCATTTCGGTCATACAAAAACTTTCGTTCAAAGCCCGCAAGCGGGTTTCTAAATCGACTTGGGTGAGCATCAAATTTTGCCGAATTTGTGTAATCTCTTGCAGGTTTTGTCGGATGAGGTATTCTTGCTCTTTGAGTTGCTTCGACATCACCTTCGAGTTTTCCAAAATAACCTTGTCACGTGTGTCGATTTGCGCTCGGGCAATGGTTACCGCGATACTTTCGCTGAGTCGCTTGACCAAATCTTGCTTGTAATCTTCCAGTGGCTCGAACGAGGCCAATTCAATCACCCCATATACTTTGTTTTCGGAAATAAGCGGGAAAATCAAAATCGAGTTGGGTTTGGCGCTGCCCAGTCCCGAACTAATTTCTACATAATCTTCCGGAATTTCGGTCAGGTAAATGCTGTCTTTTTCGCGCCAAGCCCTGCCTACCAAGCCCTCGCCTAAGCCTACTTCCTTTTGGATATATTTCTTGTGATTGAAGGCAAACGTAGAAACCAAGCGCAAAACGGCGGCATCACTTTGGCTTTCGACCACAAAGAAGCCGCCTTGATTGACACCCAAATAGGTAACCAAATTGGAAATGATTTCGTCGTAAAAAGCCTGGGTGTCGTCGGTGTCGCCACGCAAAATTTCGGCAAACATCGCCAGCCCTTCGTTGATCCAGTTACGCTCTTCGTTTTCAGTGGTAATGTGCTCTAAGTTCGAGCGCATCGCTGCCAAAGCCTCCCCCAGCTCGCCTTTGTCATCAAAAACCCGTAAGTGGGTGTCATAATTTCCTTGACTTACCTCTTTCGCCAATTTTTTGAGTTGCTCTAAGTTGTCTAACACGGCATTGGCGGAGAGCACTAAATTTTCTACTTCATCAAATTTAACCGGCAAAGGATCTGGCACTTCGCCTTGGGCAACGGCCTGCAACGCCTGAGTAACCATCGAAGTGCCTTTTTGCAATCCGTTCAAAATACGAATCACATAAAAGAAACCAATCAATGTAATGACCACCACAAACACGATAAAAATCAAGTAAATGGTCTGCAAACGCGCCCTGTTATGCGACAAATTCAGCCGGATGTCGATTTGGTTGGCTTCTAAAAACAACTCCAAATTACGGTTCAGTCGCTGGTAAACGATTTGGAGTTCGAACTCTTGCGCTTGGGTTTTCTCGTCGGTTTCGCGCTTTAGTCCTTCCAAAATGGTTTCGAGCAATGAAAAATCCTGTCTTATCTTTTGCAGGCGTTTTTCTTGCTCAGCAGTCAGGCTTTCCTCTTGGCGCGACGATTTAGACAGACTATCCATATACGGCATGGCCTTGTTGTTCCAAATGCTCTGGCTTTTTTCGAGCAAGAGGTTGTCTGCCGTTTGCCGGAAGCGCTGGTTATAGTAAATCGTTTCATTCAGAAACCGTATCAATTCGCCTCCATAAAAATCATTGCGCAGCAGTTGCTTTTCGATGATGTTTTCGCGGGCTTGCAAAGCATAAAACTGCCAGGTGATGATGCCTAAGCCCAAAGCCGAAGCCACTAAAATAATGATGCTTAGCCCTAAAATTTGTTTCCAAATGGCAGAAAGGTTGCCGAATAATGATTTCATTCGATGAAAGATTGAATTGAATACACTAAACTACAAAAACTAATGGCGTTTTCGTATATGTTCGCAAAATTGGTGCAGATTTCTACCGGGTATCCCCTTGCGCAGCCAACTTTTGGAAAAAAGCCACCAGCCGGGGGGCTGTTTCGCTCCAAAGCACCGGGGCAGGATCGAACGAATTTGTAAAAAAAGCGGTTTGCTGCCAAGTAGCTACCCATTCCGCATAGTCGAAGGTGTCGGCTTGAGCAAAAGGCACACATAGCCCCACCTTGGTCGGAAAGCTGTCTAAAAATGCCTGCCAGTGCTCATTTTCAGCCATCAAAACCGGCAATTGGAAAGCCACACAATCGAACAACTTAGACGGAATACGCTCAGCAAAAGCCCCGTGTACCGGATAAGGCAGCCAAGCCCAATGCGCCTGGGTATAGCACGCTTGTATGCGCGCCTGGGGCACAAAATAATCGATGCCTTCCCACTTGGTTTGGGGCAAAGCCGCCAACCGCTGCTTGAGCCGAGGCCGATAGCTTGGCTCGGGACAATAGCCCACCACCCAAAGCCATACTTGCGGACAGGAAGCCTGCAAACGCTCAAAAAACAAAAGCGCTTGCTCCGTGCCATAACTGGGCGACAAAGTACCCGAAAGCAAACAAACGATAGGCGCTGCCGACTGCCCCTCAGGCTGTAGCCGATGCTGTGGCAAGGGCACACACGGCAAACAAGTATTTTCGACCACCACCCAAGGTTTCTGCGCTATCAACTTTTGCAACTGATGAGCATAACACCTCTCGGCCAGTATATAGCCCGACAGCCAGAACGAAGCCGCATACTCTACCAAGCGCAGCAGCCAAGCCAAAGGCCGCCGCATCCAACGCGGATAAACCGAGGTGTGCAACACATTCAGCGCATAGTTTTCTTGTACATCGTACACCACCCTACACCGGGAAAAGCACCGGTACAGCACCACCGCCGGAAGCAACTCGACCGTAGCCACCACTATCCAATCGGGGCGCACACGCCAAAGTAGCCAGCCAAACTGCACATTGGCCAGTAAACGCCGCAGGCTGCGCCGCGAAAAACTATAAATCGGATGAAAAACCACTCCCTCGGGCTGATCGTGGGTTTGGCGCGCACTGCCTACAAAATGAAACTGCCCCCCGGCGAACACCTCGCGCAAAGTCAGCCCCATTTTTTGATAAAGCCTTCCATCGTCGGCAGGCTTGAGTACAGAAGCCCAAACAAACTTGAACACCGCCGCAAGTTAAGGGTTTGGTCAGAAACAATTTCGCTTTCTTTCCCTGTATTGCGGGCTTGCTTCGCAATCTTAGACAGTAGTATGCCCAAGTTTCTTTCACGGAGACCTCAACCAATTCATTTTTTTATCCTAATTCCAAAAAAACCTCCCCAATTTCTTTTCCATTAA
>DMHB01000040.1:0-8762 GCA_003449595.1 Microscillaceae bacterium
AAAGAAATGGGGAAGATTTTTTTTGGAGAAAATAGGATAATGTCTTCTTTTATTTTTTAAGATAGGTTTAGACAAAATATTGTTTGCGTTTGTAACTAAAAGATCTGTCTTGACTAATTACTTTATTATCTGTATTTAGTGTTTTTTTCTTTGTTAATTTTAAGGTAATTTGAAAGTGTAGAATTGCTTGGTTAACCTTCTAATAATAGGCTGAAATAGGCGAATTTTATCTGATTTCTAAGCAAGCATCCAAAACAAGAGTAGGATAGATAGGTTAATCAAAGGCAAAATCAGCAGAGAATAAGGCATATGGTCCGGTGTTATATTGCCTTCATCGTCAATCTTGGGTTTGCCGGGCAGGTTATCGCGCATTACGGCTTGGGCGGGTTTTTCGGGGTCAAAAAACAACATTTCTTTTTCATTGTCTTCGAGCAATTCGGTGAGGTGGGTTTCTACATAAGCGCGGTATTGCTTCCGGTCGGAGGCTTCAAACTCAAAAGCCATGCGATACACCACTCGGTCGTTGATACGGGTATTGGTAGGGGTTTTTTCAACCAGAGTGCCCCAACTGACTTCACCGGTGCGCAATAGCCTAATAGACTTGCGAGCTTGCATCCAGTTGGTTATGAAAAGTAGCAAAGCAACAATCGGAAAAATGACAAAGATGAGGAATATAGCAGGAATCACACTTCTTTTCAGCCCTACAATGCGCGAAACTTCGGCTTTGCCGGGCAAGTATTCGATCTTTACTTCTTGGTTTTGTTGGTAGTCGTTGAAGAACCCATAACTAACCCCTTGCAAAGATTGGCCGGTTTGCGGATGGGTGTAGGCATAAGCATAGGCCATTACGGTGCGCTTGTTGACACGAGTACCAGTGGCTTCGACCGAAACAACACGCCCCAAGGTAGTAGGCATCGCCCCGGCTTTGAAATAGAACAATTCGGTAAAGTCAATATTCGACACAATAAACCCCATCACAATAAAGCCCACTAAAAGCAAAAATTGGCTTAACAAACCCAATACACTGCCCAAATAGAGTTTTATTTGGGTATCGAGGGGGACGAGGCGTTTTTGATAGTTTCGCATATTGAAAAAGGGTCAAAAAAAAGAAGGTGCGCAATCACATAACGAAAATATGATTTTATTTGTAAAATGAAACAAGTATTACTTACAGATAATCTGCCGATTTACTGCTTGCAAAAGCCTGAAGCCTTGGTTTTAGATCACCATATCCAAGGGTATTTTCACGACAGTATTCAACTCAAAGACGGGGATGTGGTGATGGATGTAGGCGCCAATATTGGGGTATTGGGCGTGCGTTTGTTACACAAGTTTCCGCAAAGTAAGGTATATGCTTTCGAGCCAATCCCGATGATTTTCAAGGTATTAGAAGCCAATGCCAAGCGATTGGGCGCAGATCGTTTTGTAGCGCTCAATATGGGGCTTTCTACGCAGCCGGGCGCTTTAGAATTTGTTTATTTCCCGCTGGCGCCGGCGCTTTCTACGGCTCATCCTGAAATGTGGGACGATCCCAGCAAATTTGCCTTAGCGGTAAAAGGGGTCTTAAAAGATTTAAAAACCCAGTTTTGGTGGGCCAAACTCATCCCTTTGGGCATTTCGGGGCTTATCGCTCGTGTGTTGCGCTGGGGAGCTACCAAGATGGTGTGCCCGTTGCAAACGCTTTCTTCGGTTATGCGCGACAAGCAAATCGAGCGCATCGATCTGCTCAAGATAGACTGCGAGGGGGCCGAATGGGAAGTATTGCAAGGCATTGCCGCCGAAGACTGGCCTAAAATCCAACAAGTGGTAGCCGAGGTACACAACGAAAACAACCGTTTGGAGCAAGTCAAACAATTGCTCACTACACACGGTTTGACATCCATTCATGTAGAGCAAGAAGCCGGACTCCATGGAACTAGTCTTTACAATATTTTTGCCCATAGATAGTTTTAAAGAGACCTACACACCAGCCTCTATCAAGGCCCATGTTGGGTGGCTGAAGCCAAAGTGTCTTTTGAGAGGGCAAGTGTTGCGTTTGCTGCTGATGTCAAGGCAGGCAAATTTTTGTTCTTGGGGCAAAGAAAAATGATTTTGGGGTTTGGGTTCGCTTTTACATTGTCTAAGTTTGCTATACTATTCTTATTACCTTTGTTGATTATATGTCAAACCAAACATTTATTCTTCTTACTTTAGCACTCATACTAACCAGTAATTTACTCGGGTTCTTCTATTCCTACATTTTACTCTACTCGGGTTGGTTTGAAAAAGACAAAATCCAGAATAAAAAGCCCAAGATGAAAATCTTCTGGGAGCGGCTTCCACTCATTGCCATCAATTTGGGCTTGTTGCTGTCTTTTTCGGCAGCCGGTTTATGGATTGCGGGCGACTGGTTTTCACGCGATATGCCCCTGTGGTATGTTTTTGTGGCACATATCTTTTTGATGTTTTTAATCGACGATGCCTACTTTTATTTCTACCATCGCGCTTTGCATGAAAACAAGTTTTTGATGCAATACATCCACCGCATTCACCACCAAGCGACAGCGCCTTTCCCGCTCGAATATTTATATGGTCATCCCTTAGAATGGTTGATGGGCGCAGTTGGGCCTTTGTTAGCCATTGTTTTGCTGATGGTGTTTCAGGAAGTAAGCATTTACACCTTTTGGGTTTACTCAGTATTGCGCACCTTCCACGAAATTTTAATTCATTCGGGCTTATACACTTCTTCTTTTATGAAGTTCTTTCCGTTTTACGGAACCAACGAGCATCACGACAAGCACCACGAAAAGCTCAAAGGCAATTATGCCTCTACGTTTACTTATTTGGATAAACTTTTCCGTACTGAAATCAACCGCTAAAAAGACTGCTTACCGAGCGGTGGTTTAGGTAGTGTGTATCAAACTTTGTAGTTGTTTGGGCAGTTGTATGCGAGTATGCTCCAAGTTGCTTTTCATTCTAATTACGAATTGACCTTGCCTGTGGGGCATCGGTTTCCGATGGAAAAATACGGACTGCTGCCCCAACAGCTTTTGTATGAAGGCACATTGACTGCCGAAAATTTCTTTGAACCTACTCCCTTGGCCGAAGCCTCTATTTTGGCCATCCACCAAGCCGACTACTGGCAAAAACTCAAAACCCTGAGTCTCTCGCCGGCAGAAGTACGCCGCTCGGGGTTTCCACTTTCGCAAGCGTTGGTCGATCGCGAAATTACCATTGCAGGAGGTACTATCGCCTGTGCGCATTTTGCGTTTGAGCACGGTGTATCGCTCAACATAGCCGGAGGCACACATCACGCCTTCCCCGACAGGGGCGAGGGTTTTTGCTTGCTGAATGATCAAGCCATTGCTGCCCGGTATTTGTTGGACAATGACTTGGCGCAACGCATCGCCATCATCGATTTGGATGTGCACCAAGGCGATGGCACAGCCTGCATTTTCGGCCACGAACCACGCGTGTTTACTTTCAGTATGCACGGCGAAAAAAACTACCCTCTCCGCAAAGAAACTTCAGACTGGGACATTCCGCTGCCCGACCAGATCGAAGACGAGGCGTATTTGTCGATTTTGGCGCAAGCCTTGCCGCAGATTTGGGAGCGGGCAAAGCCCGATTTTGTATTTTACCAAGCCGGTGTAGATGTATTGGCCTCCGATAAATTGGGGCGGTTGGCTTTGTCGTTGGAAGGCTGCAAAACCCGCGACCGGCTGGTGCTGGAAACCTGCCACAGCACCCAGACCCCCTTGATGATAAGTATGGGCGGGGGCTACTCGCCGCGTATTGCTGATATTGTAGAAGCGCACGCCAACACCTTTCGGTTTGCGCAAGCCATTTTTGGATAGATATATTGAACACTATTACGGTAAACAAAACGTTTTGCTTACAAATAATTCTTGTACAAAATCTATTTAAGTGTGAAAACAAATACTTTCATCTCTTTTGGCGTATGCCTTTGTTTGGTAAGCATGACTTCTTGGGCGCAAAATACACCCAACGACGGCGACTGGAGTAAGCGTTACGTGGTGCTTAAAAACACTCCCGAAGCAGAATGGATGATTCGCTTGGGCGATGTCGATAACCTTGGTTTTGGTTGGGAAGCAGGGTTTGACCCTTTTAGTGGGGCAGAGGCAGCTTGGCATTCTTTTCCTTGGGAAACAGACCCTCAAGAAATATTGGGAATGGATATGATCTTAACACCCTCCAGCACCGGTACAAAAGAAGCCCCTTGCAGCGGAGATGGTTACAGCGGTGAATTTCAAAACTTGTTGGAAAAATATGGCAGAACCACCTTCCCCTTCCACATACCGCTCAAAACCCCTGAGGCTAAAAATATCAGTGCAGCTACGATGATGCTATTCATTGATGATTTTCAGGCACCTGTTTTCTGCTCAAAATTTGAAGTACTACTCAACAACAGACGCGCCCCATTTTTGGAAAGTATTATCAACAGCGCTGAACAAAGTGGTCCTATCGGGAAGTTGATTACGGTGAAAGTGCCCGATGATTTTTTGAATGAACTCAGCAAAGACACCCTACACTTGTTCATAGACGACCCTACTACAGCTGCGGCAGATGGGTTTGCAGTGGATTTTATCAAGATTTTGATCAACCCAAAATCAGCTAACCAGATCAAAGGGGGGTTAGGTGGTATCGTAGTGGATGATGAAACAAACGAGCCTATCGAAGGGGCTTCAATCAGCGTGGACGGTATTCCGGATAACTACAAAACCGATGCTGCGGGTAAATTTTCAATTAGCAACCTGCCTGCCGGATTGAATATTATTAAGGTGAATATAAGTAAGTTTGGCACTCGGATGTTTTCGGTAGATGTGATAAAAGGCAAAACCAATACGGTCGAGCTGCGGATAAAACCACAAAAGTAAAGTAATGCAAGGGGGGGGAATACCCCCTTTTGTTTATCGTTCAAAGCGTAGTAAAAACCTTTTCAAAGATGATTGAAATAGCCATAGACCCCACTTCGGCACAAATTAAAAACCTAATGACCCAACCCCACCAAGGCAAAGTAGTGATGATCAACTTATTGCAGCTAAAACCTTGGGTAGAAGAAACCGGCGGGCAAACCGGCGCTGCTTTGTATGCCGACTATATGAATCAAGCCGCCCCTTTTTTGGCACAAGTAGGTGGCAAAGTACTCTATTTTGGTGATTACTTGGCTCAACTCATTGCCCCTGATGGCGAAGCCGCTTGGGATAAAATTTTGCTGGTAGAGTATCCTGCCAAAGAGAAATTTTTGGAGATGATACAGTTACCGGGCTATCCCAGTGCATTACGAACAAAGGCAGTAGCCAATTCGCGTTTGTGGGCTACAACGACGAAATGATAGCAATAAAGGATTTAGAAACGGATACTGTATTCAAGATTCACTAAAAAACTTCTGGTTAGACCATCAGGACGCGAGGGTCTGACCACTACTGGCATAGCCACCAATAGTTGCAGAGAACTTTTAGGAGAAACCTGAAAGTCAATAATTCCATTCAGATTAAGCGTTAGCCCGGCAGAGTTCCGAATACGGATTTCTTGCCCCAGTCCATCTACAAAACCATCGTTGGCCAAATGATAAATAGGCAAAACGCTGGGGGTGATGCTGATTTTTTTTCCAACTTGAAACGGATAAGCAATTCTAAGTAACACATCACCACTTCTGTTGAAGCGATTGGTCGTTTGGAAACTACTTAGCGGAGAAGTAGGCGAGAAGTTGGCAGCTACAAACCGGTTGTTGTTTTGGGTTAAGGGTTGTTGGTAGCCTACTAAAAATTGCCATTTCTGGATGCTATACCCAACCCCAACAATCAAATCGAGCGTTCCCAAGCTGGCTTGGTAGTCCATAGGGAGCGGTACATTATCTAATTGATTATCAGCATTTTGTAGTGGTATTTTCGTGCCTATGGTAAAAGAAAGTCGTTGGATAGGCCGATAATTTACATTGACAAACAAATCGCCTACGCCCCAAGTGCTGATGCCATTGCCTGTCTGCCAAAGACTGGTCAGTTTGATGTCGGTACTTAGCTTTTCGCTGATTTGGCGGTTATATTCTACATAATTGGCCACAGCCAAAATTTGGTTGTCGGCTCTGCCATAAGACATCCCGGTTTTGAATTGGTTTTTAGGTGTTGACTCTGTTGCTTCTCCTTGCTGAAAAAGTGAAGTGGTGGGTTTTAAGGCGTTGATTGAGCAAAAACCTGCATCGCTGCAACCTTGCGCTAAGAGTGAAAAGGAGGTTGCACAGAAGCAGATGACCAGTAGTAGTAACTTATGAAGCATAGTCTTAAAATTGAAGGTGTAAAACCACCCAACAACCTGCAAGAATCAAAGGTTCAATTTCAGAAAACGCTCCCATCGCTCACAAGCAGAAGCCAAGCGCCTAACCAGCTATGGGTACTAAGTTCTGGTGTTATTTTGCTTTCGCGATAAAATAATCCCAAGCTGCTTTGGCAATGTCAGCCACAATTTTCTCGTTGGTGGCTTCGTCTTCTTTCGAGTGGGTTACAAAAACACTGATAAAAAAATAGTCGCCATTGGGCAAAAATATCACGCCGATGTCGTTGACGGCCTCGGTTATGCCCGCTTTACTACCCGACGTACCTGTTTTGTGGGCTACTACAGTGCCTTCGGGCAACTGACCTTTGAGTCTTTTCAACCCTGTGGAAGTTTCTTTCATCACTTTCCAAACAAAGGCATAGCTTTCGGCAGAGAGTAGGGCAGGGCTGTTTTCATAAAATTTGACCAAAACTTCGTTGGCTGCTTGGGGCGTAGTCCAATTTTGAAACATCAAATCCCAGTTAGCCTGCATAATCTCTTCGTTGATTTGAATGGATATATCCTGAATGTTATTTTGTTTGAAGTATGTTTCTACCACTGTTGGCCCACCCAAAAGGCGCAGCAATACATCGCAGGCTACATTATCGCTCACCGAAACCGCATAAGACAACAATACCGAAATAGGGAAAATGCCTCCCTGCGGGTTGGCCTCGCGCAGCGGACTCCATAAGCCGGGCAATAGCTCTTGGGGCTTTACTTCAATGGCTTGTGATAAGCTAAATTTTCCTTGGTCGATTTGAGATAAAACCGCCAAAGCAATGTGAAATTTGAAAACACTTTGCATAGCGAAGTGCTGCGTTCCGTTGAGCGAAACAGTATCGCTGCCATTACTGCTCCTAATGGCCACCCCCACTGTGGCATTTTTGTCGGCTACAATTTGCTGCAAAGCACTACGCAAAGTTTCGGTAGATTGGGCGAATGTGGGCTGAAGACCTGCAAACCAACAACATAGCAGGCATAAGGAGTAGATATATTTCATATTTGTAGGAATTTTCTTTGCAAAAATACAAACGTGCCGTGTTAGACGAAATTAGGATTTACAAACCAATAGTAGGCTTATTTTTTGCCTCAATAAGTACCGGGGAAGTGAATTTGAATATGGGTTTAAAACAAACAATGCACTTCCTCTAATCTTGACAGCAATTTTTCGCGGAGCCAAATTTCAGAATTTAACACTGCGTGCACAGCGAAACCCTGTATGAAAAAATGTTTGAAAAGTACGCCCTGAGCTTCGCAAGGAAGGACGAAAAGCCAAAGCAGGTGAATCCATAAAAAATCCGCCCCGCATCACTTTGTATTCTTGGATATTTTTTTTGTAGTAACGGTCGCCGGCATAGTTTTCATACCAGTTTTCACACCATTGCCACAGCGATCCGTCCATCAGCGCCAACCCAAGGGATTGGGCTTGTGAGGCGGCAAATTCCCATTCAAACTCGGTAGGTAGTCGTTTTTTTATAAAATTGGCGTAAGCCTTGGCATCTTCCCACGACACGTGTACCACAAAGTCGTCGTCTTGGGCTTTGGGTTGGTCGGGCCCATTGGGAAACTGCCAGTTGCAGCCTGCTTTTTTTACCCACTCCTGCGCATTTTCATCATACAAAAAGCTGTAGCCTTCTCGTTCTGCATCGGTTTTATAGCCTATGATTTGGACAAAAAGGCGAAATTCTCGAACCTTGACACAGGTTTTGTCGAGCAAAAAAGGTGAAATGTATTGTTCGAAGGCAGGCTTTTCGTTGTCAAACCCTTGGTCGTTGCCGATTTGGGCATTACCCCCTTTGACAAGCACCATATCATCAGGAACATCGATGGTAAGCTCTTGGGCTTGAAGCGAACAGGCAACAAAACCCACCCATAAGCAGAAAGTGAGGAGATTTTTTATCATAACTCCTGTAAAGTTACAACATAATCGCCAAGAGGGTGATATCATCGCGCTGGGGAGCAGATTTTTGGTGCTCTTGCAGCAGTTTTTCAAAATACTCTTGCTGTTCTTCCAAAGACTTCTCGGCGATGCCGCTTTGCAGGGCATTTTTAAAATTTTGTGTGCCAAATCTCCGTTGCTCGGGGTTGGCTTGGTCGATGTAGCCATCGGTGTTCATATACAAAATGCCGCCACGTTGCACTTCGAGGCATCGGTTGCTAAACACTTTTTTCTCGTTCACTTCGCCAATCGAAAAGCGATCGCCTTTGAGTTCGGTCATTTCGGCGTGTTGGATGTAGTACAAAGGCCGACCGGCACCGGCAAACGTCAGGATCATTTTGTCGGGGTCATATTCTGAAGGTTCTACCACACAAAGGCCAATCTGCATCGAAAGTTCGATTTGTTTGTGTTCTTTGCCGGCTATTTCGAGGAGCGCCTCGTGCATTCTTTCCAAAATAAGCGAAGGCGTAAAAATGCGGTGTTGGTTCAAAATTTCGTTGAGCAGCGCATT
>DMHB01000040.1:9152-12412 GCA_003449595.1 Microscillaceae bacterium
ACCACTACAAAAAGCTTGTTGTCAACTTTGTCTAACCAGTAAAAATCGCCCGAAACCAAATCTTTGGCTTTGTAAATGATAAAATAATCGGGACACAGTTGTCGTATTTTGTGGGGCGTAGGCAGCAGCGAGTCCTGAATGGCTTTGGCATAACGCAAACTATCGGTAATTTTTTTGTTGGTTTTCAGAAGTTGATTGCTCTTGAACTCAATTTCCTCTTTTTGCTCTGCAATTTTCTTGTTATTGCTATGCAAGGCTTGGTTTAGTTTTTTCATTTTCGACAAATTTCGATAGATAAGGAGCGCAGCCCCAACTGCAAGGCAGGCACTAAACCCTATCCAAAAACTAGTCCATTTCTGCCATCTCAGATTATTTTGTTCTTGCGCCAAGGCCGCATCGCTTTTATCTTTCTGAAAACGAAGCGATTCGATGATCTTTTCCTTGCTTTCCAAATCATAACGGGCTTTCATTTCGCCGATGATGGATAATTTCTTTTCGCTGTAAAGCGAATCATACAAAAGGTTGGCCTGCTTGAGGGTTTGCAAAGCCCGGTCGGTGTTTCCGTTGGCCTCGAATGCCGCACTAAGCAGGGTGTAATTGTGTTGGAGTTGTTCTTTGAAATCGACTTGTTGGGCAGTGGCAATACTTTTCTCAAAGTATTCGATGGCCCGGTCAGGGTCTTTGTTTTGCTGATATAGCACTCCAATTTGGGTTTGGATGCGGCTCACGCCTTTGAAGTCTTTCTGTTCTTCAAACAAAGCCAATGCTTTTGAATAATTGGCCAAAGCGCGGGTATAGTCCGTTTGTTTGAGGTAGCTGTTGCCAATGCCAAGGTATGTTTCGGCGATGATGAGCGGACTGCCTATTTTTTCTTGAACGGCCAGTGCTTGGGTATAATATTGTAGGGCATCAGCATCGCGTTGTTGTCGGCTACAAAGCTCGCCCAATTGGTTGAGGTTCATTGCTTGCCCTTCCAAGTAAGCCAGTTGGTTGCTTTGTTGCAGCCCTTTGGCAAAATAAGTTTCGGCTTCTTTATAATCTTTCAGCACCAAATACACATTGCCAATTTGAGTCAAAACTTTAGCCTTGATAAGTCCAAACTCATTCTTTTCGGCCAATTTTAAACTTTCAAAATAATACGACAAAGCCTTGGCATGATCTTCGAGCGCATTGTAAATATTGCCAATATCGATAAAAACCTCGGCCACCGAAGCCGTTTTCTGATTGACTGAATACGCCTTGAGTGCTTTGGCGTAGTTGTCTAACGACTGGGTGTATTGACGGCTATCGAACGACAACAAGCCTAAGGTGTGGTAGGCTTCGGCGCTTTCTAACTGGTAGCTGTATTTGCGTGCCAAATTCAGGGCTTGCTCGGCATATACGATAGATTTGGAAGGCGCTTTGAAGCGTAACGTCAAGGCTACTTGGTTGTATAAAACAGCTTTTTGGCGGTTGTCAGCAGTTTCGTTGACAAGCTTCAGCAGGCTGTCGGTAGCCAAGGTGGGGTTTGGAGCTACAGTTTGTGCAGATAATGAGCCAGCCCCGATACCCAAACACCCAGCAATGGTTAGCCAAGTGAAAAAGTGCCTCAGATAGGGCAAAATTACAGTGAGAATAACGGGCATAATCCTAAGAAGGCTACATTAAAATGGCTAATAGCGCCAATATTTTTTCAATGAAATAACATTTACAAATTTCAAACCGATTTTTGAAATGAGTGCTTCGGTGCATACACTAAAGCATTGTATCATAAAATACTTGTTCAGTAATTTTGCTCCAAGGCACGATTTGTTTTTTGAACGCCTTGAAAGACTCGTACACTTTTTTGCTGGGCTTGTCCACACTGATTAGCTCATCGATCACTTCTTGGGTGGTTTTGCGCAATAGGTTTAGCACCTCATCGGGATATTTGCGCAACAGCACCCCTTCTTCGCGGACAAGCTTGTCCAAATACAGGTTGTTTTTGGCTTCAAACTCGCCCAGCGTCCAAATTGAAAGTCGGTAAATGGCTGTGCGAATAATTTCTTGCAGGTCGGTGGGCAAGGTTTCAAATTGCGACTTGTTGACAAACATTTCGAGGGTGGGACCGGGTTCGTGCCAGCCGGGGTAGTAATAATATTTGGCCACACTGTAAAAGCCCATTACATAATCGTGGTAAGGGCCAATCCATTCGGCTGCGTCGATAACCCCACGCTCTAAGTTGGTATAAAGCTCATTGGCAGGCGAAAGCAGTGCAGTAGCCCCTGCCTTGGTCATGGCTTTACCGCCCAAGCCCGGCATCCTGATTTTTAGCCCCTGCAAGTCGGCTACACTTTTTAATTCTTTTCTGAACCAGCCGCCCATTTGTACGCCGGTATTGCCTGCCGGGAAAGGAATAAGATTGTGTGGGGCATACAATTCCTCCCATAATTTCAACCCGCCGCCATTGATGAGCCAAGCATTCATTTGCTGGGCATTCATCCCGAAAGGAATGGCTGAAAAAAACTGCACTGCGGGTATTTTTCCGGCCCAATAATAAGAAACACTGCTGGCCATTTGGGCAGCTCCTTGGCTTACAGCGTCAAAACACTCAAGGGCGGGCACCAGCTCGTTGGCTCCAAAAACTTTGATTTGCATTCGGCCTGCCGAGGCTTTGGCGATCCACTGGCTCATTTGCTCCAACCCTTCGCCAAACACCGGAAACTTGGGCGGCCAAGTAGTAACCAAACGCCATTGGTAAGTTTTATTGAAATTGATATGTACGTCTTTGGGATTGGTTTTTTCGGGTGTAGGCTGGCAACTTTGCAAAGCTGTTAGCATACCCCCCGTAGCCAAAGGAATGGTGCGCAAAAAATTACGTCGCAGCAAGCGTTTTGTCATAGGTTTTGAAAGCTTTTTTATGGATGTTTGCAACCATAAGGTTAAATATAATTGGTTTTTTGATGGCTAAAGTTATAATTAATGAAATGATGACCAAGTTAGGTAATTTCTTTAGCATAGCAAGCGGGCAAATCAGCGCTTCAAACCAATGGCGTTAGTTGCTACAGGTTGGTGGAAGCCGTTGGCCGGATGAAAGCCAAGGTAATACAAGTTAAATTGTGATTTAAAAACAACTTGATATTGTGGGTTTCAAATCTTGTAAAAAGCCAAAAACCAATGAAAATCAAATAGATATGCCTAAATAGTTTTTACCAAAAGCACTTCAGCTACTACCAAAACCTTATTTTTTCAAGAAGTTTAATAAATTGAATGCGTTTGTGTTTTTTGACACCAATTTGTGC
>DMHB01000211.1 GCA_003449595.1 Microscillaceae bacterium
CCGCTCCGCTATGGCACCGAAGTAGCACAAGGTACAGAGGTAAGACAATTTGATGGAAAAATGTACTTGCTCGAAAGCTGGCTTCGTGCCGATTTTGCCTTGGTAAAAGCTTGGAAAGGCGATACTGCCGGAAATCTTATTTTCAGAGGAACAGCGCGCAACTTTAACCCAATGATGGCTACAGCAGGCAAAATTACCATTGCCGAAGTAGAAGAATTAGTGCCTGTGGGCGAATTAGACCCCAACCACATCCACACACCGGGTATTTATGTACAGCGTATATTTTTGGGGAAAAACTACGAAAAACGCATCGAACAACGCACCATCACACAATCTTAATTTTCACCCTCCTACCCTTTCTCAAGATGTTAGCTTTTCTGTTCTCATTTATCACCTGGAGTGCCAAACCCGAAATCTTTGAAATCAATTTGGGTGGAGTTCCTTTTGCGATGCGTTGGTATGGTTTGTTGTTTGCCTCGGGCTTTGCCACAGGGTTTTACATTATGGCGAAAGTATTTGCCATTGAAAAAAAACCCGAGAAGGACTTAGATAGCTTATTCTTTTATATGATTGTAGCCGTAGTGTTAGGGGCACGCTTGGGGCATTGCCTTTTCTATGAACCCGACTATTTCCTAAGCCACCCCATCGAAATATTGTATGTTTGGCAAGGAGGCTTGGCCAGCCACGGCGCTTTATTTACCATTTTGCCCACACTTTATTTTTATAGCCGCTCGCGCCCCAACCAACCCTTTCTTTGGGTGGCCGACCGCATTAGCCTTACCATCCCTCTGGGAGGGGCTTTTATCCGCTTGGGAAATTTGATGAACTCTGAAATCATTGGCAAACCGACCGACCTAAGTTGGGGCTTCATTTTTACCAGTGTCGATCAAACCCCTCGCCACCCGGCACAATTATATGAAGCCATTTCTTGTTTGTTGCTGTTTGGCTTTCTAATCTGGTGGTATAGCAAACGCAAAGGAGAAACCCCACACGGCCAAATTTTAGGCTTGTTATTAGCCATTTTGTTTACACTTCGGTTTTTCTATGAGTTTCTCAAAGAAAACCAAGTAGATTTTGAATCCAAACTACCGTTGAATATGGGGCAAAACCTCAGCATTCCGGCTGTATTGTTAGGTATTTATCTGATTTACTCAGCTAAACTTCCTCAAAAAACGCAGAAAGCAGCTTAGTTTTTGGATTTAACTTACACACACAATCCTTGTTTTTTTAGAACTTTAGACACCATCTTATGGAACATTCCAATCATTCGTCCTTGCCTGCTATACACGCTACTACTGTTGTGGCTGTGCTACACAACGGAGAAGTAGCCATTGGAGCCGACGGGCAGGCTACTATGGGCAACACCGTAGCCAAAAGCAATGTAAAAAAAATCCGCCGCCTATCTGACGGCAAAGTGGTGGTTGGTTTTGCCGGCTCTACAGCCGATGCGTTCACTTTGTTGGAACGATTTGAAGAGAAATTGGCTGCTTATGGCAATAACATGAAAAGAGCCGCCGTCGAATTGGCCAAAGATTGGCGAATGGATCGTTTTCTGCGCCGCTTAGAAGCCTTGTTGATTGCGGCCTCTCAAGAGGAAATCTTGATTATTTCCGGCACTGGCGATGTGATAGAGCCTGACAACCAAATTGCCGCCATTGGCTCGGGCGGAATGTATGCACAAGCAGCTGCCACAGCCTTGAAAAAAAACGCCCCTCAACTATCAGCCGAAGACATCGTGCGCGAAAGCCTCACCATAGCCGCCGATATTTGTATTTACACCAATCATAATTTGGTCATCGAAAAACTCTGAGTTATGACACAGTTGACGCGCAAGTTTTGGGGCTGGGGATATGAAGAGGTGAAACTACCCGAAGCACACCTCCAAAAATTTACACAGCTGCTCCAGTTGACTTTGGGCATCAAGCAGTTTGAAACCATCGCGCCCCCCTCGTTAGAATCGTTAAATTTGCGTGTGCCTCGCTTTGCACTACCTGCCGAATTGCAGCCGATTTGCAGCAGCAGCCCTTACGACAGGGCTTCACATAGCTTTGGCAAATCCTATCGGGATATTTGGCGCGGACTGTATGGCCAATTTGATAATCCACCCGACTATGTGGCTTTTCCATCTACTGAAGACCAAATTCAACAAATACTGGCTTTCGCGCAAGCAGAAAAAATAGCCGTGATTCCTTTCGGCGGCGGCTCCAGTGTGGTGGGAGGCGTAGAACCCACCCAACACCGCAGGTACAAAGGGGTCATCAGCTTAGATATGAAAAACTTCAATCAAATGTTGGCCATCGATAAATTATCGCGCACAGCGCATATACAAGCCGGTATGTATGGGCCGGCCATCGAAACGGCACTCAAAAAAGAAGGACTCACCCTGCGACACTATCCGCAAAGTTTTGAGTTTTCAACATTAGGCGGATGGATTGTTACGCGCTCAGGAGGGCATTTTGCCACCTTGTTCACCCATATCGAAGAGTTTGTAGAGGCTATCCGCGTAGTAACGCCACAAGGAATTATGGAAACACGTCGGTTGCCCGGCTCGGGTGCCGGCCCAAGCGAAGAGCGCCTCTTGGCAGGCTCAGAAGGTATTTTTGGAGTGGTTACTGCTGCTTGGGTGCGTGTGCAAGATTTGCCCCAATACAAGGCAACGACTACTGTGAAATTTAAGAAATTTTCGGAGGCTGTCGAAGCCGCCCTACAGATAGCCCAGTCAGGTCTTCATCCATCCAATGCGCGCTTGGTTGACCCCTTAGAAGCCTTTGGCAATGGCTTGGGCGATGGCACACATACTGTTATCATTTTGGGATTTGAAAGTGCGCATTTTCCGGTAGAAGATAACCTGCAAAAGGCACTTTCTATTTGCAAAGTTTTGGGAGGAGTTTTTGAAGCTAACCAGCCTACCCCAGAAAAAACACAACCCGACGAATCGGCTGATGCTTGGAAAAAGTCGTTTCTGTTAGCGCCCTACCTACGCGACGAAATGATGCAAAGAGGCATCATTGTAGAAACCTTTGAAACTGCCATTACTTGGGATAAATTTGAAGTTTTCCATCAAGGCGTGAACCAAGCTGTCAAAAAAGCTATCCAACAACATTGTGGAGCAGGTTCAATCACTTGCCGGTTTACCCATCTTTATCCTGATGGCCCTGCTCCTTATTACACAGTTTTTGCGAAGGGCGAAAAAGGCAAAGAATTAGCCCAGTGGGATGCTATCAAGGCTGCGGCTTCCCAAGCCATTGTAGCTCTGGGAGGCACCATTACCCACCACCACGCCGTGGGCAAAGACCACCAACCCTACTACGCCCAACAACAATCGGCTCTTTTTGGGCAAATATTGACCAGCGTGAAACAAAGCCTCGATCCGGCTTGGATTTTAAATCCGGATGTTTTGATAAATATTCCGCCACAAGTCCAATAATTTGATGAATTACTTACGCAAAGCCTTGGTTGCGCTTGTATTAATTCCGATACGGTTCTACCAGTTGGCTATTTCCCCGCTATTGCCCCCTACTTGCCGCTATTCGCCTACTTGTTCGCAGTACGCTGTAGAGGCTATTCAAAAACACGGTATTCTGAAAGGCATCTGGCTCAGTATGCGTCGAATTGGCCGTTGCCACCCCTGGGGCGGAAGCGGCTACGATCCTGTGCCTTGAGTAGTTTTATAAAAATTCCAACGATTATTTGAATTTTATGAAGGTTGCATTAGCTTTGTGTAACTTAATCGTTAAAACAAAACTCCTATTTCAAATGCAAAAAATAACACAATTCAACCGTTGGATTCTACTGTGGGTCGTAGCGATGATTTTGGTATTAGAATCTTGCCAAACGACCAAAAAAGACCCAGCTCCGCAGGCATTGGTAAGTGCACGCCTGATCGGCCAATACACAGTAGCTGATTTAGATGTTCGCTATCGGAATATTGCCGCACAATCTGGTGCGTTGGCGCCGGTTATCAATACTTTTCCAAGCCAGCTTCAAAATGGTGTAGATGTGTACCGCATTGTTTACCGCACGACCGATGTACGCGGCAATAGCATCCAGGTTTCTGGTGCTGTATTGATTCCACGCATCAGCAATCCGGTAGGTATTGTAGCACAACATCATGGCACTATTACCAATGATGCAGATGCCCCCTCCTACTATAATTTATCGAGTGAAGTGGCTGTTTTTGGCACATTGGTGGCCGCCAATGGGTTTGTGGTGGCTGCTCCCGATTATATTGGCTATGGTGTATCGAACAATGTTGAACACCCCTACGAACACGCTGCTACGCTGGCGCAAACCAGTTTAGATATGCTTCGTGCTACCCGTGATTTGATGAGCAAACAAAAAGTACAGTGGAATAATAAATTATTCTTAACCGGCTATTCACAAGGCGGTGGTACTACGATGGCTTTGCACAAATTGATTGAAGAGCGCAACTCTGGCGAGTTTACCGTAACGGCCAGTGCACCGGGTGCTGGGGCTTATAACAAAACAGCCTTCGCCCGATTTATTATGAACTCCAATACAAATTTGACTTTCTTGGGTACGTATGTTTGGGTATTAGATACCTACAACAAAATCTATAACCTGAATCGACAGTTTAGCCAAATCTTTACTGAACCCAACGCCACCATCATTTCTCAGGTGCCACGTCCTCCCTTATTTGCCAGTTTGACCACCATTAGTTTCAACCCACAAACGCTGTTTTTGGCAAGTTTTAGAAATGGAATCCTGAACGGAACTGATACAGCAGTGCTGAATGCGATTGCTGATAACAATGTATTCGACTGGAGGCCTACTGCCCCAATTCGTATGTTTCACGGCACAGCCGATGATTTTGTACCCATCTTCAATTCCAATGATGCTCTGGCAGCTATGAATGCCCGCGGAGCTAATCAGGTTACTGTAGTGCCTATCCCCGGAGGAAACCACACCACCTCCTACCCCACTTATTTCTTAGGGGCGCTGGCCTATTTCAATTCGTTGAAGTAACCCACACATTGCAAATTGTATCCTTTAAGGGCGCTGCCAAGTTTGGTAGCGCCCTTTTCCTTTTTATACCATAGAACAAAAAAAACTGCTAAATTTGCCAGCCTAAATCAACACGACACACTCTATGTATTTAGATTTTGAAAAACCCATTGCTGAATTAGAACAGCGCCTTGCCGATTTGCAGAAGTTAGCTTCTGAAAGCAATGTGGATGTTTCGCAAGCTATTCAAAGCTTAGAAGAAAATCTCTTTCACCTCAAACAAGAAACCTACCAGAACCTTACTCGCTGGCAACGAGTGCAACTTTCACGACACCCAGAGCGCCCCTATACTTTGGACTATTTAGAGGCCATTTGTGATGAATTTATTGAATTGTTTGGCGATAGAAACATAGCCGACGACAAAGCTATGGTGGGCGGCTTTGGAAGCATCGAAGGCCAAACAATGATGTTTATCGGCCAACAAAAAGGGCGCAACACCAAGCAACGCCAAATGAGAAACTTCGGGATGGCGCAACCGGAAGGCTATCGCAAAGCCCTCCGATTGATGAAACTGGCCGAAAAATTCGGAAAACCTATCGTAACCCTCATCGACACCCCCGGGGCTTTCCCCGGAATTGAAGCCGAAGAACGCGGCCAAGCGGAAGCCATCGCCCGCAACATCCGCGATATGTTTATGCTTCAAGTGCCTGTCATTTGCATCATCATCGGCGAAGGGGCTTCTGGCGGTGCTTTGGGCATTGCCATTGGCGACAAAGTAATGATGCTTGAAAATACTTGGTACTCAGTCATTTCGCCTGAATCTTGCTCGTCCATTCTGTGGAGAAGCTGGGAGTATAAAGAACAAGCCGCCGAAGCGCTGAAACTAACTGCCGAAGATATGAAAGGCTTTGGTTTGGTAGATGTCATCATCCCCGAACCACTGGGAGGCGCACACACCAACACGGCTGAGACCTTTCAAAATGTAAAAAAAACAATCCTCGATACCATCGCCGAGCTGAAAACATTAGATCCGCGTGAGCGCATCAACCGGCGTATCGAAAAATTTGGTAAAATGGGTGTTTTTCAAGAATAGGGCATCTTTTTGTACGGGTCTAAATGTATGAAGATAAATGAAAGAGTTATGTTGAAATTAACCATTCTGCTCCTGTTAAGCATCAGTGCCATTTTTTGGTGGAGACATACCCAAAGTTGGAACTTTTGGCATACCAACCCCACTCCTACCCTGCAAGCAAAAGCCCCCAAGAACGTCTCACCAAGTTTGAAAGAAATCAAAGAAGAAATTTGGGAATTTCCTTTGGGCGACAAGGTAGTAAAAGCAGTGATGTATCAGGTTGGCGACTACAAACAAGAGGTGTATTTCAATATGCACGACAATGAAAATACATGCGTAGATGCCACCAAACAAATCATTCAAGAGTTTGGTGGTCGTTTTGTTGAACTGCAACACGGCGGCGCACGAGAGATTAGTTTCCGGATCAACGGAGTGCTGTATAAAGTTGATCCCAACCGTATTTACACTTACAAAGGCGTAGAGGCTACTTTACGAAACTATGGAAGCTATTCTGCCGAAGCCCACGAGGCTGTTTATCAATTTGGCCAAGCACTCATCGCTAAAATTTTAGCCGATGCCCAGATGGTCGTAGCGATGCACAATAACTTCAACACCAAAACCTTTTCGGTGTATAGTTTTGCCACCGGCGGTGTTTTCGATGTGGACGCATCCGATACTTTTATTACCAACACTATGGGCAGTGGTGATTTTTTCTATGTAACTACCGAGCAGTTTTTTAAATTTTTCAAAGAGAAAAACATCAATGCTGTGTTACAAGACAACTCAAATGTAACCGACGATGGGTCGCTGGCAGTCTATTGTGGTCAACAAAATATTCCTTATATCAATTGCGAAGCCGAACACGGCCACCTGACACAACAAGTCGAAATGCTAAGAGCTATGCAGCCACTATGGGCTACCAAAAATCAAAAATAACTGCCTGATTTTCAACAAGATAAACTGCCTGCCGCTTTGTCTTTGCTTTATCCTTAATCTCTATCCCTTACTAAGGCTACTATGCACACAATTCAGACTCTTAAAGATCAAATCGAAGCCACCATCGAAGCCTTACAATTCCCAAGCCATCCGGTAGAACTGTATGACCCTATCCGCTACACGATGGCCTTAGGCGGAAAACGCATCCGCCCATTGCTTACCTTGGTGGGATATGGACTCTATGCCAACGAGGTAGCCACCGCCTTGAAACCAGCCGTAGCCGTTGAAATGTTTCACAATTTCACCTTGTTGCACGACGACATTATGGATCAAGCACCGCTCCGTCGAGGCAAACCTACCGTACACCATCAATGGAACACCAACATTGCCATCCTTTCGGGAGATGTAATGCTGGTGAATGCCTACGAACTTTTTGACGAAGTACCCAATCAACACTACAAGCAAGTCATCCAGCATTTCAACCGTTGCGCCGCCGAAGTTTGTGAAGGACAACAATGGGATATGAATTTTGAAACCCTTCCACAAGTAACCGAAAGTCAATACATTGAAATGATTCGCCTCAAAACAGCAGTGCTCTTAGGCTTTGCCTTGGCTTTAGGCGGCATTTTAGGAGGGGCTTCCGCCGAAGACATCACGCTTTTGCGAAATTTTGGTGAAAATATAGGCATTGGTTTTCAACTCAAAGACGATTTGCTGGATGTATATGGAGAAGCCGATAAGTTTGGAAAACAAGTAGGTGGCGATATTCTTGCCAACAAGAAAACCTTTTTACTCATCAAAGCCTTGGAAATGGCTACCGGCGATACGGCCACAAAACTACAGCATTGGCTTAGCCAAAAACAATTTGACCCCCAAGAAAAAGTGCGTGCTATCAAAGAGATTTACAATAACTTGGGCATCGAAACCCTTACCAAACAGAAAATACAAAGCTTTTTTGACATAGCCTTCACACAATTTGATCGCATTCACGTGTCGGACGAAAGAAAGAAGCCCTTGAAACAATTGATGCAAGACCTCATCGAACGCGAAAACTAACCCCCCCAACAACGCTATGAGTTTCACCATTACACTCATCATCATCACGGTTGCCTTGTCGGTATATGCACAAAATACACCCGGCATCAAGTCGCAATGGATGATGAATCCTTACCAAGCCTACCATCGCAAACAATATTACCGGTTTATTACCTCTGGTTTTATCCACGACGATTGGATGCACTTGGGTTTCAATATGTTCACCCTGATGTTTTTTGGGCAAGTGATCGAAACTACTTATATGATGTATTTCGGCATACAAACCGGGCAATTCTTGTTTTTGGTTTTATACATAGGTGGCATTGTTGTTTCAGATATTCCTAATTTTTTGCGTTACAAAGACGCGCCTGCTTACAATACCTTAGGCGCTTCGGGGGGCGTTTCGTCGGTTATTTTTGCCTGTATTTTGTTCAATCCCTTGGCCAATATTTGTTTATATGCCCTTATATGCCTTCCGGGATTTATTTTGGGCACTTTTTACATCATTTATTCGGCCACGTTGGCGCGGGGTTCTCACGACAACGTAAACCACAACGCCCACTTATACGGCGCGCTGTTTGGTTTGGCTTTCAGTATTGCCATTCTGCCTCAAGTAGTGCCTCATTTCTTCCAGCAATTGGCCAATTGGAAGGGCTTTTTTTGATACAATGCCAAACCCACAGACCTTTCGGGAACGCTACGGCGAATGGGCTTTGGTTGCCGGTGCTGCCCAAGGTTTAGGATATGCTTTCGCAGAAGCACTGTCGAACCGCCAAATGAATGTGATCTTGCTCGATCGGGAGGCTGATTTGTTGGCTCATAGCCTTGAAAAACTACAACAGCAATTCCCTCATTTACAATACAAAGCAATTCATTTAGACCTAAGCCAACCCTTTCCCACCAATTTCTTAGAAACCTTCGCTGCTCTTCCGATTGGACTTTTGGTGTATAATGCCGCCTTTGCGCCATTGGGTAAGTTTGCCCAACAAACCCTTGAAACACACCAGCAAGTCTTGCAAACCAACTGTATGTCGGCGGTAGCGCTCATTCAACAATTGCTGCCTTCTTTTCAACAACAAAAGCGAGGGGGTATTGTCCTCATTTCCTCTTTGATAGGCTTGCAAGGATCGGCTTTTTTAGCAAATTATGCAGCATCGAAGGCTTACCTAAGGGTTTTGGGGCAGGGTCTTTGGGCAGAACTACAACCCGATGGCATCGATGTGTTGGTAAGTAGCCCCGGAGCAGTAGCTACACCCAGTTTCCTGCAACAACACCCCCAACACCGGTTTCCGAAGCCTTTGCAACCGGCTTGGGTAGCCGAAAAAACCTTGCAACAATTGGGCAAACGCCCCTTTTTTATTCCGGG
>DMHB01000350.1 GCA_003449595.1 Microscillaceae bacterium
AGGTCTAAGCCTTTTTGCTCGTCGCCTTGCTCGTAGTAAAGCAGCGCCCATCCCCTCCAAATATCGGGATTAGAAGGGTCTAATAAATTAGCCTTTTCAAAAGCTTCTTCGGCATTTACCAAATTGCCTAAGTGGTATTCGGCATTGGCGAGCGCCAGCCAGTAGTTTTCTTGCAATTCGTTGAGGCGAACCGCTTTTTTAAGAAAATGAACCGATTCAAACCATTTTTCTTGGGCAATCATACAAGTACCCAGCCCAAACCAAGCGTCGGCGTGGTCTTGGCTTTGTTGCAAAGCTTTGCGGTAGTATTGAATAGCTCTGGTAAAATCGTCTTGCTTTTCGTAAGTGGCCGCCAAGCAGCAAAGTACGTGTGGGTCGTCGAGACCACTGATCTGCAAATATTGCTTGTATTTCTTTTGTGCTTCGGCGTAAGCGTCCAAGTTCATATAAGCGTGCCCCATTTCGAGCATAGCCCTATCAAATTGCTCGTCGATGGTAATGGCATAGTCGAAGGCTTGAACAGCAGCGCCAAAATCTTCTTTTTGGGCATAAATCAGCCCCAAGTGAAACCACGCTTGTTGGTTGTAAGGGTCGCTATCGATTTGTTTTTTGAAGAAGTCGATGCCGGCATCATAATATTCGCTTAGCTCAAGGCAAATCAGCAATTCGTCCATCGTGCCTTCGTGTTTGGCATTGGCTTCCAAAGCTTTGAAATAATAGCGAAGGGCTTGCTGATAATCTTCTAAGTGCTGATATACAAAACCTATGCGGAAAAGTACCTCGGCGCGGTCTTCGGCAAATTCAAGGATATACTGTAAAATTTCCAACGATTGGGTATAGTTACCAATCAAATAGCAGATATTGGCTTTCAGAAAGAGCAAATCGGCATCGTTGGGTTGTAAATTTTCTAACTGATGGAGCAAGTTCAAAGCTTCGTCGTATTGCTCTAAAGCTGCCAGCGCATACGATTGTTCTAATTTTACTTCAAAAGAAAAAGGATATTGTGCCAAGGCTATTTGACAAACCTGCAGCACCTTTTCAGGCAATTCGGTTTGCTTATAATGGTCAATAATCATTTCAAATTCGTCGATGTCGAAGAAAAGATTTTCATTCTGTTTCAGCATCGTTTCGAAGCGTTCCAATACTTCGCTTAATTCATAGGAGTTGTCAAATTCGTCTGTTGTCATACGCTGAAAAATCAAGTGAACTTGAAGTGGGCTTTTGCTTTGGTTTTAAGCGTAAAATTACTTCTTAAAACACAACAAAGCCATAGGTCAAAGGTAATGAAAATTTGAAAAAACAAGTCAAAAACGCTATTTTTTCATCAAATTTTGGCAAGTCCAAGCGACCGAATCTTGCCAGTCGATAAAGTTGGCAGGGTACTGCTTCGTTATTTTTTGGTTACTGAACCCAGAGGCTTTTTGGGCAATAGCGGCCATTTCTTGGCTGATAAGCGGTTTGTTGCCGGTAAGCCAAGCCCAAAATTGTGAAAAGGGTGCTAAAGTTTGCAAAACAAACGTCGGAATTCGGATGCTGGGTGTCCGCTGTCCATAGTGTTGTGCAATGGCCGAAAACAGCTCGAAATAACTCACTTGGCCTGCACACAAAATAAACCGCTCGGCCACTAAGCCGGGTTCCATCAAAAGTAGGTAGGTCAGGCGCGCCACATCGCGCACATCGACATAGTTGATATAGCCATCGGTGTAAAAAGTGCCAAAACGGCGCACATAGCTAAAAACTTGTGTGCTGCTCCTGCTCCAGTCGCCAGGCCCAATGACAAAAGCAGGGTTGACAATCACCACGGGTAGGCCTTCGGCGGAAGCCCGCCAGACCTCCAATTCTGCTAAGTACTTGCTTTGCGCATAGGCTGAAGCCGGTTGGTTGTCGTCCCATTTGTTTTGTTCGTCTATCAAATGGGCGTTTTCCGGTGGTGGCCCGAGTGCCGCTACCGAGCTAACAAAGCAAAATTTCTGCAAAGAGGGCTGCTCCAAACATACATTCACCAAGTTGGCAGTGCCTTGCACATTTACCTCAAACATCGCCTGTCTGTCGCGGGGTGCAAACGAAACCAAGGCGGCACTGTGCACTACCCAGTCGCAGCCCGACACACTTTGCGCCAGAAGCGAAACATCCGACAAATCGCCTTCAATCCAAGTAAGGCGGGATTGATCGGGCAGGTCTGCAAATAGTTGTTTTTGTGAATTTTTTCTAACCAAAGCTTGGATATGAAAGCCTTCGGCATAGAGTTGCCTCAGCAGAAAACTGCCTACTAATCCGGAGACTCCGGTAAGGAAAACGCGCTTCATAGGCGCAATATACGTCAAAGCTGATGATTGAGCAATGGCAAGCTCAGTAGTTTTTGGTAGGACTTTTGTTTGCGCGCACTTTTCAAAGCTGTTTGGTGGCGCTCGCCGTGGCAATCAGAGCCTGCAAAATGAACATAATGCTGGTCGAGCAGCCATTGGGCAATTTCTTTGGCATCGCGGCCATAGTATCCGGCCAACGAATTGAGGTTGAGTTGCAGCAAAACGTGGCGCGACAGGAATTTATCAATCATTTTCTTGTTTTGCTGAATATATACATATCGCTCAGGATGCGCCAACACCGGCTGGTAGCCTTGCGATTGTAGCGCGAAAATGGTTTCAAAAATATTTTGCGGATAGGTTTGAAAGGAGGTTTCAAACAATACATATCGGTTGCCGAAGGTAAGCAAGGGGGTTTCTTGTTTGATTTGTTTTACAAAAACCTCGTCGTAATAGTATTCGGCGGCAGCTTCAATGCTGATAGATAGTTGGTGTTCGGCCAGTAGTTGTTTGAGTTGAGCCGTTTTTTCCGAAATAATGGCTGGCGTATTGGGGTAAAAACCTGCCATAATATGCGGTGTGATGATGAGTTTGGTGTAACCCATTGCTACAAATCCTTTCACAATTTGTAAAGCTTCTTCCCAAGTTTGTACCCCGTCG
>DMHB01000337.1 GCA_003449595.1 Microscillaceae bacterium
GTTTTGGATGAAATTTTCGTTTTCTTTTGAAATCTCAAGGTATCGACCGTTGTTGGTAGCCGTGTTGTTAGAAAATAGCGTTAAGCCATAGTTCAAGATAACCAACAAAGCGTTGACAATAAAAAATAAGCCGATTCTGGTCTTGATACTATATCTGCGTTCTTGAGCCATTAGTCTCTTTATTGTAAGTTCAAATCAAAACTAAAATGTTTTTTATAAAATTGAAAGTAATTTAGACAAACTAAACTTAAATTGATTCAAACAATTAAAGTACCAACCTATTATCCCGCCAAGTTTTTTTTGTATGAACATTGTTTTTGAAGCTGTAAGCAAACGTTTGGGGGGTACTTTGGTGCTACACGATTTTTCACTTTCTATTGCCTCGGGCGAAAAAATTGCCCTGATGGGATTAAGTGGCTCGGGCAAAACCACCGCACTGAAATTAATCAATGGCTTGCTGCAAGCCGACACCGGACAAATCACTTTGGAGGGTCGCCCGCTGGCGAGTTATCCTATTTATCGGCTGAGGCATCAAATTGGCTATGTTATCCAACAAGTAGGCTTGTTTCCGCATTTCACAGTGCGGCAAAACATAGCAGTAGTGCCACGTTTGGCCGGTTGGCGCAAGCCCCAAATCGATGCTCGTTTGGCCGAGTTGCTTGGCCTTCTTCGCTTAGACGAAGCGCTCCTCGACCGATTTCCGCACCAATTGAGTGGTGGCCAAGCCCAACGGGTAGGCATAGCGCGTGCCTTGGCCGTCGATCCTCCTGTATTGCTGTTGGATGAGCCTTTTGCCGCTTTAGACCCTATTTACAAAGCTGAAATTTGGGCCGAATTTTTAGAACTTCCCGCCCTGCGCCACAAAACCATCCTCCTTGTTTCGCACGATGCCACCGAGTCAGCCACTTTTGCCCAAAAAATTGCCTTCCTCCACGAAGGAAAATTAGTACAAATCGATAGCCCGCTAAATATTTTATTGCAGCCCAAGCACCCAACCATCGAACGTTTTTTTAATCCCCATCGGCTTGAAGTAGCTATGCACTTTGTAAAACTCGCCAATCTCGTTCCTTGGCTTCTTCCAACAGAGGCCGCGCCTTCAACCCAAAAATTAGTTTTCGGTGGTGAGCATACTTTTGCCCAAGCTTGGCGCAAAGCTGAGGAAAGTCGTGCCACCTTGCTTTGCATTGAACACTTACCTAACGCACAACCTTTTTTTACAACTACCACCCAACTTTGGAATGCTTTTGAAGCCTATTGGCAAAGCCAAAAAGTAGCCTTCGCAACCCATTAACAAAAAGCAAAACCTATGGAATGGCTTCAATTTTGGAAACTTTATCAACAAGAAATCTTGCTGCAATCCGGTCATCACTTTATGCTCAGCCTTTGGGCATTGAGCTTGGCGGTGGTGGCTGGGGTGGCTTTGGGTATTTTGTTAGCCAAAGTACAAGGCTTGGCCACGCCGGTGCTGCTGGTGTTGGGAATGATACAAACCTTGCCCAGCTTGGCCTTATTGGGTTTTCTGCTGCCTTTTTTAGGCTTAGGGATAGTGCCGGCCTTGGTCGCGCTGTTTTTATATGCCCTCTTGCCCATTGTGCGCAACACCTATACCGGTATCGTAGGCATTGCGCCGCCCATCATTGAGGCCGCTTTGGCGATGGGAATGCCGCCGGCCAAACGCCTGTGGCAAGTAGAACTACCCTTGGCCGCTCCGGTTATTTTTGGAGGCATCCGCACGGCAGCAGTCATCAATGTTGGCGTGGCCACGCTATGCGCCCTGATTGCTGCCGGTGGCTTGGGCGAGTTCATCTTCAGGGGCATTGCCCTCAACAACGCCGCGATGATTTGGAGTGGTGCCGTGCCCGCAGCCTTGATGGCTTTGGCCTTCGACTTGGTGCTGGGTGTTCTTGAAAAATTTGCTCGTACCATTTTCAAGGCGTTTTTACTATCCTTATGTGGTGTGGCCATTGGCTTTACCCTATGGAAGCTAACCCCAAGCCTGGCAGCCAAAACCCCCAAGATAGGGATGGATGCTGAGTTCAAATCGCGGGCTGATGGCTGGCAAGCATTAAAAAAACACTATTCGTTGGGCGAGTTTCAGGCGGTCGAGTTAGATGCCGGGCTGATGTACCAAGCCTTGGCGCAAGACCAAGTAGAACTCATCGGAGGGTATTCCACAGATGGGCGCATTGCGGCATACAATTTACAAGTGTTGGAAGACGACAAGCATTTTTTCCCACCTTACGAAGCTTGTCCTTTGGTAAGCCGAAAGACCTTGGCAAAATTTCCTGATTTGAACAGTGTCTTTGAGCGGATAGCAGGAAAAATACCCGATAGCGTGATGCAACGTCTTAATTATGAGGTAGATAAGTTACAACATAATCCCCGCGAGGTGGCTCAGCGATTCTTGGCAGGATTGCAACTCAACACCCAAATAGTGCGCGAAGGAAAGCCCGATTTGGTCATTGGCGGCAAAAAATTTACCGAGCAATATATTTTAGCCGAAATTTTCAAATGCTTGATCGAAAATTACACCCCCTACACAGTAGGATTAAAGGGAGGCTTGGGCGGCACCCAAATCGCCTTTGAAGCCTTGCTACACGGCGAAATAGATCTTTATCCCGAATACATTGGCACGGGGCTGCTTGTATTGCTCAACACCCCGCCCGAAGTTTATCAGCCCATTTTGCACCAACGCCAGCAAGTTAGCCGATTGGTAGCCGACCAATGCCTCCAACGATTCGATTTGGTCTGGCTGCCTGCCTTGGGTTTTAGCAACAGCTATGCGGTGATGATGAAGAAAGACAGAGCCAAAGCCTTGAAAATCAGCAAAATAAGTGATTTAATCAAATACCCAAAAAATTGATAAAGCAGGCGCTTTCAAATCGCCTAAGCGCTAAATCACTACAAACTCATCGCGAAAGCATTTGTTTTTCTTAGATTTTCTGCCTAAATTTTCTTCACTATGAAAGCTCCTAATCTTCTTTCCTATTTATGAGTGCCTCGGACAAAGCCTTACAAGCCTACATCGATCGCATTTTGCAAATGCAAAATACCTACCGCGACCGCCCTTTTTCTAAAGCCGAACTAAAACAAATCGCCTTGGACGCCGGAATGTCGGAAGAGGAATGGCAAGCCTCCCAAAACCGGTTTCAGGAGGTGCTCAACGGGGGTAAAAATCTCCTACAAATGGGCAATTACACCGATGCGCTGCCTATGCTCAAAGAAGCCGTGGCCATCAACCCTTATGAAGTAGAGCCTAACTACTGGTTGGCAAAAGCTTTTGCGGCTCGGTGGAAAGCCCAAAAAAGTAGCCAAGACCAAGCCGAGGCCGAATCGTATGCCGGAATGGCGCTACAAGCCAACGCTACCCACAAACCTACCCTGGCGTTGCTGAGCGAACTACGTGAAACTGACCGATACATTAGCCAAAGCAAACAAAAACAGCGTTTTTTCTTGGCAGGAGTAGCCGTATTGGTAGGCGTAATCATCCTCAGTATCTATACCTGGACCTACAACGGACTGGTAAGCCAAGAGGAAAAAGTAAACCAAGCTTGGGCGCAAGTAGAAAATGTTTACCAACGCCGGGCCGACCTAATTCCTAAACTCATCGAAATAGCCCAATCGTCGGCCAACGCTGACCAAAACCTGCTGAAACAACTTACCGAACTGCAAAAAGAACTTAATCAGTTCAAATCGAGCGGCAAGGCACTGAGCGCCAAAGATTTAGAAGCCTTCCAAGCCAAACAAGATGAACTGAGCAAGGCTTTGCAAAGTGCTTTGATAAAAACCGGCAACAACCAAGCCCTGCAAACCAATTCCAACTACAGTGGCTTAAAAATTCAGGTGGAAGGCTCAGAAAACCGCATCGCCGTAGAGCGTCGCAAATTCAATGAAACTGTGCAACAATACAATACTTCGGTTGGTAGGTTTCCGGGCAACCTGCTTGGGTTCAAGCCCAAAGCCTATTTCAAAGCCCAACAAGGAACTAACAAATAATTTACTTCATTACCGATTCATTCTTTTCAATTCTACTATGGCAGAAAAATACTTAACCCCACAAGAAGAAGCTTTTTTGATTGATACCATCCGCAAAGCCGAGCGGTTGACCTCTGGAGAAATCAAAGTACACCTTGAAGCAAGAGTTGGCCAAAAAGACACTTTTGCGCGTGCCTTGGACGTGTTTTCTAAATTAGGACTACACAAAACACAGCTCCGCAACGGGGTGCTGTTTTATGTGGCCGTTTGGGAACGAAAATTTGCCATTGTGGCCGACGAAGGCATCAACCAAAAAGTGCCCGATGATTTTTGGGATAGCATTACTGAAGAAATGAAAGTATTTTTTCAAAAAGAACAACTGCTGGAAGGTCTTCGCTTGGGTATCAAACACGCAGGCGAGGCTTTGCAAAAATACTTCCCCATTGCCGAAGACGATGTAAACGAACTATCGAATGATATTTCGCAAGAATAACTAATTAATGCTGACCTCAACCAAAGTATAAATGATTGGTAGCGGCTTAAATTTGTAACCTTATGAGAATCAACACCTTACAATTCTTTGTTTTCCTAGTTGTGGGTTTAAATAACCTGCTACAAGCCCAAAACCTGCCCCCAAAGCCCAATCCTGCCAAGTATGTCAATGATTTTGCCGGATTTATGTCAGCCGAAGAGGTCAAAACATTGGAACAAAAACTTTATAAATATGCCGATACCACTTCTACTCAAATTGTAGTGGTAACGATTAGCTCGCTGCAAGGCGCTACCATAGAAAAATACGCCAACGATTTGGCGCGTAATTGGGGCATCGGCCAAAAAGACAAAAATAACGGCTTACTGATTTTAATAGCCAAACAAGAACGCAAGATACGCATAGAAGTAGGCTATGGATTAGAAGGCAAAGTACCCGACCAGCTTACTGCTGACATACAAGAACTGCAAATGCGCCCAAATTTTAAAAATAACCAATACTACAAAGGTTTGGACGAAGCCACCGACGTACTTTTCGATGCGCTCAAGGGCGAGTTCAAAGGCACGACCACCAAAGTAAGCCAAGGACAACACGATGATATGGAGATTTTTATGTGGGTAGCGGGTGTTGTTATCTTGGTAATCATTGTCATTGTAGTAGGTATTTGGCTTTCCAATATTTCTGAAAAAAACAACAAACGCAACAACCGAAACAATGGTGGTAGTTACAGCGATTACTCGGATAGCAGCAGTAGCACTACTGTAATTTGGGGCGGAGGTACTTCAAGCTATTCGGATTACTCGGATAAAAGCTATTCCGACACCAGCAGCTATTCAGATAGTAGTTACTCAGACAGTAGCTTTGGTGGGGGCGATTTTGGCGGAGGTGGTTCAAGTAGCGATTGGTAAACCCAAAAATCTATGAAAACCCTTGCCTGGCTTCAACAATCGCTTTCGCGAAAGCAGCCTCAACCCGCCGACCAGCGGTTTGCTCAGATAAACACGTTGGTTGTCAAAGTTACCAATCGTTGTAACTTAGACTGCTTGTATTGCTACGAAAACATCCAGAAAAAAGGGCAAGATATGTCTATGGAGGTGTTTGTAGCATTGGCCGAACGTGTTTTTCAGGCCACCCAAGCGCCCGAAGTGCTTTTCTTATTTCACGGGGGCGAGCCTATGCTACTGCCGGCTGCTTGGTACGAACAAGCTTGTGCAGCAGCTCGAAAAATAGCCAAGCGATTGGACAAACGAGCCAAATTTGCGATGCAAAGCAATTTGGTGAGCCTCACCCCGGCCAAAATAAAAATGTTGCAAGACCTGCAAATCGAGTTGGGCATCAGCTTCGATGGCATTGCCGAACGATTTGCCAGTATGCGCAACCAAGAGGCAAAGGTGATGGAAAACTACTGGCGCTTGCGCGAAGCCAACGTCAAAACCGGAATTTTGACCACCATCAACCACCAAAACTTTGCCCATTTCGACACAATATGCCGCTTCTTGGTCGAAGAGGCCAAAGTCAACCATTTCAAGGCCAATGTGGTCAGCCCTGTGGGGCGAGGCTATGGCTTGGCCAACCTCAGTGCAGCCCAAATTTTTGAAGCCCAGCGGGCTATTTTAGAATTTATGATAGAAACCCAAGGCAAAGTGCTTAGCGAATACAATTTGAGCTTGGCTTTGGATAGATTTTTTAATCCCTCCAAACGATTGGCTACGACCACCCTATGCCACGAAAAACGATGTGGTGCGGGTAGCCAAGTATTGGGCATTACGACTACCGGCGATTTGCTGCCTTGTGGCAGGTTTCAGTGGGACGACCATCTTTATCAGTTAGGTAACCTCGCAGACGACAACCAAGCCAACTCATTTCAACAAAAAGTAGATCGCTTTCACGACTTAGTGCCCCAAAATTGGTTTGATTGCCCTACTTGTCCCGCCAAGGCTATTTGCGCGTTTGGTTGCCAAGCGTTCATTGTAAGAAGCCAAGCCCAAGCCAACGTAGAATGCCTGCCGACCAAAATGCTGTTTCAATACCTGACCGAAAACCAAGAACGCCTCAGACCGATTTGGGAAAATGGCCAAAAAACCCGCTCCAAACCGCAAGCGGGGTTCAAAATAAAAGATAAGCTTGGAAATTATAGATATTACCAAATTCAAGAAACTTAATCGAAAAGCACATCTTATGCAACGGGTTGACATTCCACAGTTGATTGCCCAGCTTCAGGCAGCACAAGAAAAAGCAGCACAGACCACTTTTACAGAACAAGATTTAAGGCAACTTGCGCAAAGTGCCGGTCTTGATGAACAAACCTACGACCAACTTCTTTCGCAAACAATTGCCCAAGCCCAAGGACATCTCAAAGCCAATCACTACAAGCGCGCCG
>DMHB01000103.1 GCA_003449595.1 Microscillaceae bacterium
GTCTTGTTGCTGATTCGGATGCGCAAAGTGAACCCCTTCGGATAAATAAATGAAAAAAGCCTATGTACAAGTCATAGGCTTTTCCCTAAGGGTTGGTTATTTCTTTTTATAAGGTTTTTCGCCTATATAGTTGCCGGGCGGGTTGTAATTACAAACCCATATTTCGGCTCCGTCGCTGCATTTGGCCATCGCACAACCCACTTGTGTGGTCGATTCCCAAATGATTTGGGTATAGTGCCCACAAACGCCCCCCACACACCAATCGTCGGCGTTGTAGTCGAAATATTGAATTTCTTCGGCCCAATTATCCACCACAGCAGCAGCTGTATTGCTCATTCCCCACGACCAGTAGAGGTTTTCCCCATATTTCTGTGCCCAGCTTCCGGTACGAGGGCGGTGTTCCATTTCACAGCCTCGTTTGGCCAGCTCGTCGGCCCATTTTTGGGCATAAGCCGCCAGCTCGTTCGACCAAGTTAGGGGTTTGATGCCTAACTGCTTTCGCCAGTAGTTGTGTCGTTCGGTCATCCCTTTCATATTGGCAGGCTCTTCGTCGTTGGCAAGACGAGCCTTAGGTTGCTTGAGCAGCATATAAAACGCAGATAAAGAAATGGCTATCACCAAGAGGGCCAACCCACCGAGATAGGCAAAGCCTTTTTTTGAAAAGTTAGGAATAGGTAATTGCATACATTTTGTAATCAATGGTTAAAAATAGGGAATATCTTTAGTCAAGTTACTGTTTGCAGCGACCAAAAACAAAAAGAAATTATATTTTTTATTGTTTTTTTGCATCTTTACTTGGTTTCACATACACCTCATTTATGAAAAATCATTATAACCCTTCGCTGGATTTATACTTGAAATACAAGAATGTTTTTGAAGAATATGGTATTCAAGCCATTGAGGAAATCGCACAAAAATGGACAGAGCCTCATCGGTTTTTTCATAATGAAGCACATTTGGCCAGTATTCTGAAAGTCATTGAAGCTCAGTTTGAAAAGGGCGAAATCAACGAAGAAGAACGCAATATTTTATTGATGTCGGCTTATTTTCACGATGTAGTCTATGACCCCAAACGCAATGATAATGAGGAACAATCGGCTGTTTTTTTTGTCAAACGTGCCGGAAGTCACCCCAATATCAACCAGGTACGTGAAATCATATTGGATACCAAAACCCACGAACCCAACAACCCACTTTCGAAGCGGTTCACCGATATTGATATGCAAATCGTAACCCAGTCCGATTTTACCGACTTGTTGGAGTGGGAGCTTAGTATTTTCAAAGAATATCAGTACATCGACTATACGGTTTACAAAATCCACCGGCTAATTTTACTCCGCAAGATGGCAGATAGTTATCCAGAAAACCGCACCAATTTGCAACATTTGGTCGATTATTTAGAAAAACATAAACCCAAAATTGGCATATACCCCGGTTCTTTCAATCCATTTCACTTTGGGCATTTGAACATTTTGGAAAAAGCAGAGCGTATTTTTGATAAGGTGATCATCGCCAGAGGTATCAACCCCAACAAAGAAGATGTAAACGCCGCACCCTTGGAAGTAAATGTGCTGAAATACAGGCAGTTTGAAAACTTTTCGGGTTTCTTGACCGACTACATCAACACCAAAGAACAATATGCCGAGGTTACACTCATCAGAGGGCTGCGCAACGGGGCCGATTTAGATTATGAAGTAAACCAATTGCGCTTTATGGAAGATATGAAGCCGGATCTGAAAGTTATTTTTATTCCGTGCGACAAAGAATTTGAACACATTAGCTCATCGTCGATCAAAAATATGGAGCGCATCGACAAGGATTTTTCTAAGCGCTATGTGCCCTTGTAATGGCGCTTCGCCTTGCTTCAAAACTTAACATAGAAAGTTGGAAACAAGCCCCCTTTATGGCTCGAAAATGCCTAACTTTGCGGCTCAATAACGCAAATCGTTTTATTAACCCCAAATTAGAGAGAGAAAATGCAAAAGAGCGAAGCCAAAAGAAAGTTTTTACAAGATACCATTCAACACATTGATATTAAAAAAACCAATGTTGTACCAATGGTCGATGCGATGGGCGAAATGGCCTTTCAAGCCCGCAACCTCGCCAGAGGTGCCGATATTTTCGCCAAAATGGTAGATGATAAACAGTCAACCGTTTTTTTAACTTTGGCCGGTTCCTTAATTTCTGCCGGATTGAAACACGTAATTTTGGATTTGGTAAAGCACAATATGGTGGATGCCATCGTTTCGACCGGGGCCAACATCGTTGATCAAGATTTCTTCGAAGCTTTGGGTTTCAAACACTATAAAGGCAGCCAATTTGTAGATGACCACGAATTGCGCGACTTAGCCATCGACCGAATTTATGATACCTACATCGACGAGGACGACTTGCGCATTTGCGACGACACCATCTTAGACATTTGCAACAGCCTGCCGCACCGCCCGTACTCCTCCAGAGAATTTATCGTTGAAATGGGCAAGTTTTTAGAGCAAGACGATAAATATGCGGCTTTCCGTGAAGATTCAATTGTATATCAATGCTATAAAAAAGGCATTCCGATTTTTGTGCCCGCCTTTTCGGATTGCTCTGCCGGTTTTGGCTTTGTGCAACACCAATACCACAATCCGCAAAGCCATATTTCTATCGATTCGGCCAAAGATTTTCTGGAACTTACCAAAATCAAATTGGCCAGCCAAGAGTCGGGCTTGTTGATGATTGGTGGCGGTGTGCCGAAAAACTTTATACAAGACACCGTAGTAGCGGGCGAAATTTTGGGCAAAGATTGTCCTATGCACAAATACGCTGTGCAAATTACAGTAGCCGATGAACGAGATGGTGCCCTTTCAGGCTCTACCTTGAAAGAGGCTTGCTCGTGGGGCAAAGTAGATACCGTTTACGAACAAATGATTTGGGCCGAAGCCACTTTAGCGCTGCCATTGGTAGCTGGCTATGCTTATCATAAAAAAGCATACGAAGGCCGCGTAGAACGCCGCTTCAACGATGTATTGGATACACAAGTAACAGCCTCCGCGACAGCTTAAATAAGCCAACTTCTTCAACTGCAAAGTGTGTTTAATAAAACTTGCATGCTTTGCAGTTATTTTGTAGGTTTACTTTCGTTGTGATTAAGCACACACATAATTAACTACATTTATCAACTTTAGTAGGGAAAGTTTTCTATGTCGAAAAGGAGTTTTTTCTTTTTCCTCATAAGTTTGGTACAATACCACATCTATGGCCAAACTCCCACAACACCTACTATCATTTTTAATAATACCGATCAGCCTCTAACCATAGGCAAATCCATTGCTTATCTTAAAGATGAGTCATCTGCTCTTACCATTGATGACATAGTAAAACCTGCCACCCAAAAACTTTTTACCCGGTATGATAGACCTATATTTGCAGAACCTGCACAAAATGGCGCGTATTGGTTCAAATTTGAATTAGAGAACCAAACCCAAGTTCCTTTGTGGTTAGAGGTGGGTTCGGTTTATGCCTGGTATGTCGATTTTTATCGCCCCGGCAGCACAGGGCAATACGCTGATGTAGTCAAAACAGGCACTTTCCGCAGCGAAGCCAGCAAAGAGTTTCCCGCCAATGTGTTTTGGCTAAAGCTAACAGGCAAATCATTCCAAAAAATGGTTTACTACTTACGCATCCAAACCGATACACCTTTGGAAGTTCCCTTGCGAATTGGTAGTCTGCAATCATTAACTAAGCTTAAAACGATCAATGATTTTATCACTGCGGGCTTTGTAGGGGTTATGTTGATCCTGCTTGTTTTTTCATTATTTATTTACAACAACCTCCGAGAACGCATTTATCTTCATTATGCCGGCTATCTACTGGCTTCTATTTTTGTGCTTCCATTTTTAAACAACTACCCTTTTGTACAGCGCATAACGTTGGGAGGATTACTTACCCCAATCGACTGGTGGAAATATTACCTTGGCTGGTCGAGTTTCATTTTCCTCTTTATAACGCTTTTTTCGGTCAATTTTTTACGCATAAAGCACTACCATCCTTATTTTTACAGAGCCATTATGATATTGTTTTGGGCTACGCTGCTGTGCTCTTGGAGCAATTTTTTGGGCGTAACGATGGCGCAGATTTCCAACCCCATTCAAATACTTACCCTTTCTCTGTACTTATCTTTGTTTATTGCAGGTATTTTGATGAGTTTTAAGCAACAAGAAAATGCCTATTTCTATATTTCGGCTTGGTTTTTTACCTTATCGTCTGCCATCATTTTTGTATTGGCCATCAATGGTATCCTCC
>DMHB01000102.1 GCA_003449595.1 Microscillaceae bacterium
TAGTCCTGCTGTATGCAACTCCAAGCCGAAGTCAGAAACCAAATTTTACTCATCCGCCTAAGCGAAAGCCTCTTGCAGGTAAGTAAAGACGAGCCTATTTTTAAAGTAGCCGATGAACACATCGCTGAAGGCATCCGCCAGTGTGCCATTGATATTTCACAAGTAACTTATATGAGCAGTGCCGGATTGGGAGCTTTGATTGTACTATTGACCAAATTTAGGAACAAAGGGGGCGAGTTGGTGCTTATCAACCCTTCTGAAAAGGTGCGCAGCTTGTTGTTGATTACCAAATTGGAGGGCATTTTTTCAGTATTCAATACGGTTGAAGAAGCTTTGCAGAGCCTACAACCTATTACATAATAAAATTTCTCGACAAAATATATCAATCATCGCATGAGTGTTCACGTACTTTTAGGCTTGCAATGGGGCGACGAGGGGAAAGGGAAAATAGTAGATTATTTAGCACCTCAATATCCGGTAGTTGCCCGGTTTCAGGGTGGCCCCAATGCCGGCCATACCCTTGAATTTGAAGGCATTAAACACGTTTTACATCAAATTCCTTCAGGTATTTTCCGACCCGATACCCAAAATATTATTGGCAACGGTGTGGTACTGGATGCCATTGTCCTCAAAAAAGAGATTGAAGCCTTGGCGCAATACCACATCAATGTCAAGCAGAATTTATTTATTTCGCGCAAAGCGCACTTGATTTTGCCCACCCACCGGTTGTTAGACCAAGCCTGGGAAGAAGCCAAGGGTGTCAATAAAATAGGCTCTACGTTACGAGGCATCGGCCCTACTTACCAGGACAAAATAGGAAGGCAGGGGTTGCGAGTAGGCGATTTACAATCGGACAACTGGAAGCAAGCCTACAACGAAATCAAGCGGAAGCATTTGGATACTTTGCGCTTTTTGGGCAAAGAAGTAGATTTGACGCAAGTGGAAGCCGATTTTTTCGAGGCGGTCAACTATTTACTTACGTTGAATCTGGTGGACAGTGAATATATGCTGAACGATGCCTTGCAAGCAGGTAAGCCTATTTTGGCCGAAGGCGCGCAAGGAGCTTTACTCGACATCGACTTTGGCTCTTATCCGTTTGTTACCAGTTCCAATACATTGGCCACCGGCGCTTGTACCGGTTTGGGTATTTCGCCTAAGCACATCAGCCAAGTATTTGGTATTTTCAAAGCCTATTGCACCCGGGTAGGCAGCGGGCCGTTTCCTACCGAACAAGACAACGCCATCGGAGAAGAAATCAGGGCCATAGGGCGCGAATTTGGTGCCACCACCGGACGGAAGCGGCGCTGCGGGTGGTTAGATTTGCCAGCCTTGAAATATGCAGCGATGCTCAACGGCACTACCCATTTGTTGATGATGAAAGGCGATGTGCTGAATGATTTTGCTGAGATACAAGTTTGCACGCATTACCGCCTGCCCGACGGTTCGCTTACCGACCGAATGCCTTTCGACCTGAATTTGACACAAGTAGAGCCTGTTTATCAGACTTTTAAAGGCTGGCAGCGTAGTTTGGTGGGGATTCAAAAATTTGAGCAGTTGCCTTCCGAGCTATTGGCGTATATTCAATTTATTGAAGAATCGCTGCATATCCCTGTTTCCTTGGTATCGACAAGCCCCGACAGGTCGGCTACTTTACTGCGCGAGGCTACAGTGCTGGCATAAGCAAAAACTGTGGGATTTCCGGATTATGGCTACTAATAACACCGAGCCTACGGACTTGTAATAGCAGCATTTCTTATCTCCAGATTGCATTTGGAGTTATTCACAATCCATCCTTTCGGGATTTTTGAAGCTTGCCTTTGCCAATTCAGAAGGACTTGAATAAGGATAACCATTATGTGCAACCTATGGAATGGAACAGCCTACCCCTACACCACACAGAAGCTAACCGCGAGTGACTTTGGACAAAAAAAATCCTGCGTTACAAAGACAAGATGGCGGAGTGTTTAAAAGTGGTTTGAATGCTTTGATTGTCTTTGTCAACCCTTAAACTTACCCCTTCAAACCTTCTTTGCGTAATTTTTCAATTTCTTCGATAGGCAAACCAGTGAGTTTGTGGATAAACTCATCGGTACAACCTTCTTTGATGGCGTTGAGGGCAGTTATGAAGAGACCTCGTTTTTCGCTTTTCTCTTCTACTTCTTTTAAAATGGCTTCTTCGATTCCCACACTTTCTTTGTTTAAATGTGGTTTGAATGCTTTGATTAAGTTTTGTCAAGCTTTGAACTTACCCCTTCAAGCCTTCTTTGCGTAACTTTTCGATTTCTTCAACAGGCAAACCGGTGAGTTTTTGGATGGTTGCGTTATTAAAACCTTCTTTGATGGCATTGAGGGCAGTTATGAAGAGACCTCGTTTTTCGCCTCGCTTTTCGCTTTTCTCTTCTACTTCTTTTAAAATAGCTTCTTCTATTCCCATATTTTTTCTCTGTTTAAATGTGGTTTGAATGCTTTGATTGAGTTTTGTTAAACTGTCGTCTTCTCTAAAATGCACATAATAGCGGATAAAGTTCAATATTCTTCTGATTTTATCTGCTTCATAATTGGCCTCCTTCAATTTCCTGACCAAATCGGTTTTCCAAATCAACTGAGCAGCGTCCTCACGGTTGCTTTTTTCCAAGGCTTTCTTGGCCGTCAGCATCACCACCGAAAAGGGATTGCCTGCGATCGTTAAGTCTTCTTCCGACTTATCTAACACTTTGAAAGTGTCAAATTCATATCGGAGGTGGGTGTTTTGATACACATATTCATAACGTTTGGGATGGTAATCGCTTTT
>DMHB01000179.1 GCA_003449595.1 Microscillaceae bacterium
CAATAAAACTAAAAGGCCTTGGTTGATAATTTTCATACTCGCTTTGCTAACATTTAAGAACATAACTGCCTGTTGAATGAAGCATGACTTCAAGAACAGTGCAAAAGTTTTGGATTGCTTGGTTTAAGCTTGCAAAAATAAGGCAAGTTTTCTAACAACGGTTGCCCAGGGCGTTTTTTTAGATAGCAAGACCTCTATTTTTGAGTTTCGGGGCTGATTTCCCCCAACTGAATCAAGCAAAAAACTGCATAGTTGATAATATCACGATAATTGGCATCAACTCCTTCCGACACAACGGTTTGCCCCGCATTGTCTTCAATTTGTTTGGTGCGCAGCAGCTTCATCAAAATAATATCGGTCATCGAACTTACCCGCATATCGCGCCAAGCTTCGGCGTAATCGTGGTTTTTATGGGTCAGCAGGTGTAGGTTCTGAGCCGTTTCTTCTTCGTAAAGCCCCATCAAGGTGTCATAAGGAATTTGCCAGTCTGTATGATCTTTGAGCCGAATTTGAATCAGCGCCATAATGCCGTAGTTCACAATGCCCACCAGCTCGTCGGCTATGCCTTCGTTCACTTTGGCTTGGGTTTCTTGCAGGGTGCGGATGCGTTTGGCTTTGATAAAAATTTGGTCGGTGATAGAGGGCAACCGCAATACGCGCCAAGCAGAGCCGTAGTCTTGGTTTTTTTGTGCAAACAAATTTTTGCACTTGGCGATGACATCTTGGTATTGCGCAATTGTTTTTTCCATACCTTTCTTGCAACTTGCCTGCTGTTGTGCTTTTTCTTATCCAAACATAGATTTATTGGTGCAAAGTTGAACATAAAAATCTAATTCTGCTATGCCTTGGTCTCATAACCCCACCGAAGCCCTGCCCCAACCCCAAACCCTTGCTGCCGGCAACCGCATCTTGTCATTGGAAAAACCTTTGGTGATGGGCATTTTGAACCTGACCCCCGATTCGTTTTATAGTGGTAGCAGGCTGCCGTCGGTCGAGGCGGCTCTCCAACAGGCCGAACAAATGCTTGCCGAAGGGGCTGCTATCTTGGATGTGGGGGGCTATTCTTCTCGCCCACAGGCCACCGACATAGCGCCGGAAGAGGAACTGCAAAGAGTAATACCGGTAATCGATGCCTTGCGAGTGCGTTTTCCGGAGGCTGTTTTGTCGGTCGATACCTTTCGGGCCACCGTTGCCGAAGCCGCCTTGGATGCCGGAGCGCACTGGGTCAATGATATTTCGGGCGGTGAGGCCGATGGGCGTATGTTCGACTTGGTAGCCCGCCGACAAGCCACTTACGTCTTGATGCACATGCGCGGCACTCCCCAAACAATGACCACTTTGACCGAGTATGATGACCTACTGCATGAGATTTTGCAATATTTTCAAAAAAAAATAGCGCAACTCAGGGCTTTGGGACAAAAAGATATTATTTTGGACGTAGGTTTTGGATTTGCTAAAAATCCGGCTCAAAATTTTGGGTTATTAGGCCATCTACCCTATTTCGAGGCGTTGGGGCTGCCAATGTTGGTAGGAATATCCCGTAAATCAATGATTTACAAAACTTTACAAACTACTCCTGAGGCATCGCTCAACGGAACTACTGTGTTGAATACCATTGCGCTTTTGCAAAATGCAGCTATTTTACGGGTGCACGATGTACGCCAAGCAGTTGAATGTATCGAATTGGTTGCAAATTTGAAGCAACAAACTAAGAAGCTAAACTTATAGCGTTTATGGTATTACTTTTTTTGTTTAGGATAGATTTTGTAGAGGTAAGTTGGATAGACTTGCTGGATATTTTCTTAGTGGCCATCCTGCTGTTTCGGCTGTTTATTCTTATCCGCGGCAGCGTAGCTTCCAAAATATTGGTAGGAGGGCTGATTTTCTACGCACTCTATTTGGTCGTCCGTACTTTTGGTTTAGAGCTGCTCAGTAGTGTGCTGGGGCAATTTGTGGCGGCGGGGGTGCTGGTGGCGCTTATCTTGTTCCAGCAAGAAATGCGGAAATTTTTAATGGAAATTGGCCGCGCCAACGTGTTGGGCAAGCAAAATATTTTCAAGCTGCTTTGGAAAGGGGGCTATGCCGACCACGTCGATGCCTACAACTTAGAAGAAATTGTAAGTGCCGCTTATGCGATGGCTAAAAGCCGGCCCGAGCCTACGGGCGCACTCATTGTGTTTGCAGGCGGCACCGACCTCAAGTTTTATGTCGAAACCGGCGATTTGATAGATGCCGAAGTGTCAGAACGATTGCTGTTATCGATCTTCAACAAATATAGTCCCTTGCACGACGGCGCGGTGATCATCGGGCGCAACGGGCGGATTGTGGCGGCGCGGTGCATTATGCCGGTTTCTGAAAACCCCAAAATTCCGGCATCGCTGGGGCTAAGACACCGGGCGGCTTTGGGCATTACCGAAGAAACCGATGCGGTGGCCTTGGTGGTTTCTGAGCAAACCGGCTATGTATCGTTGGTAAAAGCCGGCGAGATTCAACGCAATCTCAACGAAACCGAACTCAAAGAAAAACTCATCCGATATTTGTTGCTCCACGAAGACGAAGAGACCGACGCTACCCAGCAGCCTGTCCCTCCGAACGACCCCGTAAAGGCTTCCTAAAGGACAACAACGGCTTTTTTGAATTGAAATGTAAAAAATGCTTAATTTTGTAGTATCCAACCTTTGAAAAGAATAAGTCAGTTGTTGCAAACTTGTTTAGCACAAAAAGGTTAAAAGTAGTACAAAATAGGGTTGGTTCTTCATCAACGAAACGAAGGGCACACTCCATCAAACCACAAGGCAATATGCGAAAATACATTGTTTTAGGAATTTTCTTCTTTAGTTGTCTGGCGCTTTGTCAGCCACATATAGCCCAAGCCCAAGGCGCCACCCAAACCATTTTATTATCAGGGGTTATTCTCGATGCCAACAGCAATGCGCCGGTGCCGGGAGTCCACTTATATATTCCCGGGGCTGGTCGGGGTACTTCGTCAGGGTATGATGGGTATTTTACACTCCCTGCTTTTTCCGGAGATAGCATCGTCATTTCGGCCATTGGCTACCAGAAGCAATATTATATTATGCCTCGTCGCGAGCCGGGGGTGTTTTCTGTTGTCATCGAACTCAAAGAAGACCAAATTATGCTTCCCATTGTCGAAGTATTTCCTTACCCTACCGAAGAAATCTTCAAAGAGGCTTTCTTAGCACTGAAATTAGAGGATGAAGAACAATTGGAAAACATCAAAAAGAACCTGAATCAAACCCTTATGATGCGGGCCTCGGCCAATGTACGCTACGACGGCGCTATGAACTCGCGCTATTACCTCGACCAACAGGCTCAGGCCATTGGCAACGAGAATATGCTGCCTACCATCCAATTGCTTAATCCTTTCGCTTGGGCGAGATTTATCAAATCAGTCAAGCAAGGCGACTTGCGACGGGGCAAATGGCGTGATAGGAACTAATCCAAGCATTTTTCTACTTTAGCAAACTACCCTCTGTGAAACATATTTTAGCCGACGGCTTGGCCTTGTATTATGAAGTACACGGCAATACAGATGCCCCTCATACCTTGGTTTTTGTCAATGGCCTGTCGCAAAGCACCGTGGCTTGGGGTGGTTATCTGCCTCATTTAAAAGCAGATTTCCGCATTGTTTTGTTAGACCTCATCTGCCAAGGCCAATCCGACGAGGCAACCATTCCCCGCGATTTCGATGGGCACGCCGCCGATATCAAAGCCTTGTTACAAGCCTTAGCCATCCACAAGGCTACCATCATTGGTATTTCGTATGGGGGCGCTGTGGCGATGCGGGTGCTGGTCAATCATCCCGAAATAGTAGAAAAAGGAGTCATTATGGCTTCTTTTGCCCATAAAACCAACCTGTTCAACGCCTTAGGGCTGGCTTGGACAAACGCCTTGCGCAAAGGGGGCTACGAGCTGATGCTCGACGTGATGATGCCCAGCGTACTGGGGAAAACATATTTTGAAAAGCCCCTTATTCCCGTCGATTTGTTGAAATCCGGACGCAAAGACTTGTATCCGCAACCGCAAAGTTTGCTCAAATTGATGAAAGCTACCGGCGATATGACAGACTACCGCCCGCAACTATCGCAAGTAAAAGCCCCCGTTTTGGTCATCGCCGGTGAAGAAGATTTGCTTTGTACCCCCGAGATGAACCAAGCCATTGCCGAGGCCATTCCCCACAGCCGGATGGTAGTTGTGCCCAAGGTAGGACATACCCTTAACTTAGAGGCTGTAGTGCAAACAGCTACACTCATCCGCGATTTTGTTCTTCAACCCTCCTGAATGCTATGCCGCAACTGATTGTGGATAATGAGTTTGCTACGGTAACCTTCCACGAAGCCGAGCAATACATCTTGTTTCGCTATAAAGCTTTTGGAAGCTCTTTTATCTTCCGCAGTACGTGGACTGCTGCCGCCGATTTTGCCATTCAACACAAGATAGGCAAATGGCTTTCCGACTCGCGCGAAATGGCCGTAATTCCTCCCAGCGACCAGCAATGGTTTACAGATGTATGGCGCAAGCGCATCCGAGAAGAAAATATAGGAGTCGATAACTTGGTGGCTATTGTGCTGGGAGATAAAATTTTTGCGGTAATATCTGCACAAATGATGCTTACCGGTGCAGAAAACACAACAGCCGAGTTGAAAAGAGTAAACCAACAAATAGGAAGCCTGAAAATCAAGTATTTTTCAGCGATGGAAGAAGCCAACGAATGGCTGGCGCTTAGTGGGCAGGTTTAACCCCCACAGCCGCCACAACCACCGCCCCCGCAGCCACTGCTACAGCCACTACTGCCACAGCCACTGTCGCCACTGCTGCCTGCCCCGCCAAAATCGCCTCCCCCAAAGCTGTCGCCACTACTACTGCTGCCCGCATCACCCCCCCCGCTCATACCGTCGCCCCCTGTGCCAATGACCGTAGTACTACTCCCGTTTGGATGAGATTTTTTCCGATTCTTTTGCTTCAACCTTGGTTGCTTCTTTTTCAACCTTGTTTGTCGTTCGCCCATCCAGATAAATAGAAAAACCAAGGCTAAACCACCTAAAAAAATAGAAATACCGATGGTGGTAAGCAGGTCTATTTCACTCAATAAAACAACCGGCAGCAGCAGCAAAGGCGCTGCACTCAAAGCCCATTTGGAATAGGTGGGCTTCCGTACTACCCAATTTCGGTGCATATTGACCCTTTGGAAATTTACTTCGCCAAACCGAATCTTGGCAGGCCGCCAGATGTCGGCGGGTGGCTCGGCATCGAAAATTTCGCGGTACGATTGCAGCGTGCGCGCATACCAGTCGTTGAATTTGTTGCCTTCAGCCACGCCTCCTTTAGTGGGGCCGTGGTGCAGGCGCTGCCCAAGGGTATTTTCGCATAAATCTTCCCAATAAGAGCGCGTGTAAAGCAAGTGCAGGTGCCACACCTGATCTACTTCGTCTGAGGGCGTAACCGGATGCCCGGCTACACACATCAGCAATACAAATTTTTTGTATTCTTCCATCACGCGGTAGGTATAGGCTTCGTCCCAGCCGTTTTCGCGCATCAGGCGGCGACTGAACGGGAACGAAACGGCGGCTTCGTCTAAACGAAAGGCTTGGATCTTTTCCCAAAGGGATGCCACGGCAGTTTTCATATCAATAGATGAGTTCAGTTTGTAATTGAATGGCTTCTAAGGCTTGCAATAATTTATCTTCTAAATTTACCTTGAACCGGTGTGATTGGAACGGGACTTGTATTTTCTCTTCAGCCGACTGCACCCAGAGCTGAAGCGGGTAGTCGCCCGGATACTTTTGCAAAATCCCCGACAGGGCATCTATCAAGTGGCTGTTGAGCAAGGCAGCTTCTATTTGGATGGCCAAACCTTTGCATTTTGTTCCTTTAAAATCTTCTAAGTTTTGCACCTCTTGGATGCGCAATTCCAACGCATTTTCATCGCTGTAGCGAGGCTGCACCTTGCCCTTGATGAGTAGAATCTTGTTGGGTTCTATCATCTCGCCAAATTTTTCGTGGTCTTGGTTGAAAAGCACCATTTCGGCGCTGCCCTTAAAATCTTCGAGGGTGAACGAAGTAAAGGGTTTGCCATTTTTGGTATATTTTCGCGCCAGTTTGCTCACTACGCCAGCCACGCTTACCTCTTGGTTGCGCCATTGCGGGTTCAGCATATCGGCCAAGGTGGTTTTGGTGTAGCGTTTGATTTCCATTCGGAACTGGTCGAGCGGATGCCCTGAAATGTAGAAACCTGCCACTTCTTTTTCCTTTTGCAACTGCTCTAACTTGCTCCAAGGCTCACAGGCAGGAATTTTGGGCGTAGCGACCGCCAGCCCTACGGTGCTTCCGAAAAGCGAGTGGGTGTTTTTATCATTGCTTTGCTGTAAGGCGTTGCCAAATTTCAGCACCTTTTCCAAGAAAGTGCCTTCGTTGCCTTGCGGCGAAAAATAAGTAGCCCGATGCACCTGAAAACTATCGAAGGCACCGGCTTGCGCCAAGGCTTCAAAGGTTTTTTTATTCACGGTGCGCAGGTTGACCCTGCTGGCAAAGTCGAAAATGTCTTTGTAAGCTCCATTTTTTTCGCGCTCAGCGATGATGGCCTCTACGGCGGCCTCGCCTGTGCCTTTGATAGCCGCCAGGCCAAAGCGGATTTTGCCTTGCTTGTTGACCGAAAACACCGCACTACTTTCGTTGAGGTCTGGCCCCAATACATCGACGCCCAAATGCCGCGCTTCTTCGATGAAAAACGTTACTTTTTCGATATCGCCCATATTGTGGGTGAGCACAGCCGCCATATATTCGGACGTGTAATTGGCCTTGAGGTAGGCGGTTTGGTAAGCCAACACCGAGTAAGCAGCCGAGTGCGACCGGTTGAATCCATACTCGGCAAACTTTTCCATCATATCGAAAATTTCTTGGGCTTTAGGAGCTGGAATTTGATGCAAATCTTGCGCGCCTTTCACAAATTTTTCGCGCTCTTTGGCCATTTTCTCCTTGTCTTTCTTCCCCATTGCACGGCGTAGCAAATCTGCCCCGCCCAAGGTGTAGCCCGCCAATACCCGCGCCGTTTGCATAATTTGCTCCTGATAAATCATAATCCCGAAGGTGTTGCGCAGCACCGGCTCTAACAAAGGATGCGGAAACTCGACCACCTCGCGCCCGTGTTTGCGGTTGATGTAGAGCGGAATAAATTGCATCGGCCCGGGTCGGTAGAGGGCGTTCATCGCGATAAGGTCTTCGATGTTGGTTGGCTTTAGCTCCTTGAGGTATTTCTGCATACCTGGCGATTCAAACTGGAACGTACCAATGGTTTCGGCCTGTTGGTACAGGGCAAAAGTCTTGGCATCGTCCAAGGGTATCGTGTCAATATCGATCGATACTTGGTGGTTTTTCTCAATCAGCAGCAGCGCATCCTTGATGATGGTAAGGGTTTTTAGCCCCAAGAAGTCCATTTTCAGCATACCGGCATCTTCAATCACTTTGCCGTCGAATTGGGTTACCCACAAGTCTGAATCTTTCGAGGTGCAAACCGGAATATAATCGGTTAGGTCAGAGGGGGCAATGATGACCCCCGCTGCGTGGATGCCGGTATTGCGCACGGACCCTTCCAAAATTTTGGCTTCTTTCAAAACGGCTGTCCGCGCATCGTTTTGGGTCAGGATGTCTTTGAGTTCGGGTATTTCTTTGAAAGCATCTTCGAGTTTGGTGCCGGGTTTGTCGGGCACCAACTTGGCCAAGGCGTTGGCGGTGTCGAGGGGCAAATCGAGTACGCGGCTCACATCCTTAATAGCCATTTTGGCCGCCATCGTGCCATAGGTAATCAATTGGGCTACTTGGTTTTTGCCGTATTTTTCCACCACATATTCGATCACTTTTTGTCTGCCCACATCGTCGAAATCGGTATCAATATCGGGCATCGACACACGCTCGGGGTTCAAAAAACGCTCGAAAAGCAAGTCATACCGGATGGGGTCAATGTTGGTGATACCGGTGCAATAAGCCACCGCCGAACCCGCCGCCGACCCGCGTCCCGGCCCTACCGAAACGCCCAAATGACGGGCCGCATTGATGAAATCTTGTACAATCAAGAAATAGCCCGAAAACTTCATATCCTGAATAACTTTCAGCTCAAAATTGAGGCGTTCTTCGATGTCGGCGGTCAGGCTTCCATAGTGCTTTTGTGCGCCTTGGTAGGTCAGGTGGCGCAGGTAGTCGTCTTGCGAGGCAAATCCCTCCGGCACCTGAAAATTGGGCATTAAAATATCGCGTTTGAGCTGCAAAAGTTCTACTTTTTCGACAATTTCATTGGTATAATCCAATGCCTGCGGCACATCGGCAAAAAGCTTGTTCATTTCGGCTTGGGTCTTGAAAAAAAACTGGCTATTCGGAAACCCAAACCGGTAGCCTTTGCCCTCGCCGATGGGGGTGCTTTTTTTCTCGCCGGTATTGATGCATAGCAAAATATCGTGGGCATTGAAATCTTCTTCATTCACATAATGCGAATCGTTGGTGGCAATCACCTTGAGGTTGTATTTTTTGGCCCAGCCCAACAAAATTTGGTTGATGTCTTCTTGGCTAATGCCTGTATCGTCTAAGTTTTTGAGGTGGTGGCGCTGAAGCTCGATGTAATAATCGTCGCCAAACAAATCGAGCCACCATTGTAGCATACGTTCAGCTTCGGCCTCTCCTTTTTTGAGGATGGTTTGTGGAATTTCGGCCCCTATGCAGCACGAAGTAGCAATCAGCCCGTGGTGGTGTTTTACCAGCAGTTCTTTGTCGATGCGGGGATATTTGCTGTAAAACCCTTCGATAAAACCCGCTGAACAAAGTTTCGACAAATTTCGATACCCTTCGGCGTTTTTGGCCAACAAAAGTTGGTGAAAGCGCTCGTCGCGGCGACCTTTGCCAAACTCTTTGACGGTATGGTCTTGTACCATATAAAATTCACACCCTACAATGGGTTTTACACCGTTTTTTTCGGCTTCAGCCACAAATTTGAACGCCCCAAACATATTGCCGTGGTCGGTCAGCGCTACGGCTTTCATACCATCGGCTTTGGCTTTTTTCATCAGGGCACTGATACTGGCAGCGCCGTCTAACAGCGAAAATTGGGTGTGGACGTGCAAATGGTTGAAGGGGATGATGGATTCGGATGACATACAGAATTTTCGGGGTAAAATACCTGCTTGGGCCGACAGCAGGAGGATACAATATTGGGTTTTTAGTGTAGTAAATCTACAAAAAATCCCCGACTTCTGCCGAGGATTCTGGGTGTGTGTGCGTTGAGGGCTAATCAATAGCCGTTTATTTACGCTTGGCGCGAATGCTCCAGCCGACGCTGAGTTCTAAGCTGCCAAAAAAATCTCTCATCTGCCCTGTAGATAAAATACCTCGCCCATAGTAAAGTCCGTCGTTATCAAACTCATTGATTGAATTATAGTAGGATTGTCCCCCTAATAAGTTAATACCAAGCAAAAACTTGAAGAAAAACCCACCGGTGGGTCGTTGATAACGATACCCAATTGTTGCTTGCAAACTTTGGTATATCCTATCAGAGTAGTTGATATCGGATGTTCCAAAAAAGGATTCAGTAACCCTGGTTCTTGAAAGGGTATACATCAAACCAAATTCGCCCGCACTTTTAAACCTTGGGCCGGTTATCAAATAACTTGCGCCTACAGGTACAGTTAGATCATTATAATCTCCATAATTGACTCCACTCCATTCGGGTCGCCAATAACCTAACCCAGCACGCAGGGCTAAAAAAGAACATCCTTTGAGCTGAAGGATTCCTTCAAAATTCAACAGATAAGGAGTCCTACTACCTGATAATGCAGCTCTTGATATATACACATTGTAAAACTTCACCTTGGCGGGAGGCTGTTCAGATTGCCGAAGGCTATCAGTGGTTTGGGCTTGTAGATTGCCTGTGGCCATCAAACCCAGCAAAAGTAAACTTGATGCAGTGGTTTGCATCCATCGGTTTGCATCCATCGGTTTGCATCCATCGGTTTGAAAAAAGCATAAGAAGAAAAGGTTAGGAAAGTTAAACATTCATAGCACATAAAAGAATGTATAGCATTTCTTCATAGGCAAACGAAGGGTGGAATTAGGTAGGGTGTTTATAGGTATAACTAACAACACTCAAAGTAAGGTAATATAAAGCAATGAAACAAGCCCTTCTTAGAAAAGT
>DMHB01000038.1 GCA_003449595.1 Microscillaceae bacterium
TGTTACAGCATCTAAGCAATTGGCAGATAAATTACAGATAGCCAGTATTTTTGAACCTGCCGCTGTGAAACGCTTTGAGTCAAACCTAAAAAATAAAGACAGCTTGGTCTATTTGATTGATGAGTCTATCAAATCGGCTGACAAATATCTGAAAGACAACGAGCGCAACACCATCGCCGCGATGGTTTTCACAGGTACTTTTATTGAGGGGTTGTTCATTGCTACAGAAATTGTTGCGACTTACCCAAGCGATTTGCCTGCCGACGTAAAAAATATGGTGCTTATTCCGTTGGTTCGGGTTATTTTGAAGCAAGAGAAACCTTTGGAAGATTTGATCAAGGTATTACAATCTTTAGAAATTGAACCTGATATCAACGATTTAGTAAAAAGTTTGCAAGACTTACATAAGTTGTATAAAGAACTCAACATTGAAGAAAAAATCCAAAAAAATCAAGGTGATTTGATTCTAACTGATAAAACCATTCAAAGTATTACTAAAAAGGTAAAAGAAATTCGAACCAATATCATCAAATAACCTTTGGTTTGTTCCTTTTTATTTGTTTCATAAATAAATATTAGAAAGGCATTTGTAGATTTACAAAGTCTTTTTTTAATTTTAAGTACCTTTGTTCAAACACCCTTTTAACGCATGAGCGAACCTGTACTCAAAGCTATTATTCAACTGCTGGCTATGTCGGCAAGTGTGGATGGTGTAATCACCGACGGTGAGCGCAAGGTTACTTTCGATTTTATCGATGACCATATCAACAAAGCCGAAAGTGAGACATTCAAATCTTTGTTTGATGAATACACTGCGGTAGCACTTACTACCGAATTGCAAACCACCAACATAGCCAAAAAAATAAACGCTGAACTTGACCAAAAACAAAAAATGGTGGTGTTGACTCATCTATTTGAGTTAATCAGCGCCGATGGCAATGTACAACAAGAAGAAAGTAGGTTTGTACATCAGTTGGCCAACCAGTTCAATATTGCTCCTGAAGAATATGAGCTAATTAAATCTTTTGTTGGCAATCAGTTCCACCCCGAAACCAGCCAGCATATGATGATCATAAGCAATCATACCCTCGATGGCTATGGGCATCACCTTTACAAGCCTGATTTTCAGTCGCGGATTCATATTTTGCGTATTCCGAGTTTAGAAATGTATATGTTGCGCTATTTTGAGGGCGGTTCATCGGCCACACTCAACAACATTGCCCTCAAAGACAAGCATATTTATACTTTTTCAAATGGTTCGGCTATCCGTAGTGAAAAAATTCAACCCATCTACTACAGCGATGTAGTCAGTAGGTTTATGGAGGAGTCTGAAAACGCAAAAATCACCTTCGAAGCCCAACACATATACTACACATTTAGCGGTGGTAAAGTAGGTTTGCGCGATGTGAACATTGCCGAAGAATCGGGCAAACTCATTGGATTAATGGGTGCCAGCGGCTCCGGTAAATCGACTTTGCTCAATGTGCTTAACAGCAATTTGGTGCCTATTGGGGGCAAAGTGGTTATCAATGGCATTGATATTCACGACCCCGAAGAAAAAGAAAAAATCGAAGGCGTAATCGGATATGTACCCCAAGATGACTTGTTGATCGAAGAATTGACTGTTTACCAAAATCTTTACTATGCTGCCAAGCTCAGCTTTAAAGATCACTCCGAAAAACAAATCGATGAGTTGGTACTCAAGACACTGAGCAACTTAGGGCTTCTCGAAACCAAAGATTTGCGGGTAGGCAATGCCCTCAAAAAAACCATCAGCGGTGGGCAACGCAAACGCCTCAATATTGGGTTGGAATTGCTTCGTGAACCCGGGGTGCTATTCTTGGATGAACCCACTTCCGGGTTATCTTCCAATGATTCTGAAAATATTTTAGACTTGCTCAAAGAGCTTTCGCTGAAAGGCAAGTTGATTTTTGTGGTCATCCACCAGCCCTCCTCTGACATTTTCAAGATGTTCGATAAGCTCATCATTTTGGACGTAGGTGGCTACCAAATCTACTATGGCAACCCCATCGAAGCGGTAAATTATTTCCGCAAACAGGCTGATCTGATTAATAGTGGGCGTGGTATATGTGACACTTGTGGGAACGTAAACCCAGAACAAATTTTCAACATCATCGAAACCAAATTGGTCGATGAGTATGGGCAATATACCGACACTCGCAAAATTTCACCGGTGCAATGGCGTAAGCTTTTTGAAGAAAATATAAAAATTCCTGAAGTAGAAACAAGTCAAGAAAAACCTACGAGTAGTCTTTTCTTACCTTCCAAATTCCGCCAGTTTTGGTTGTTTTCACGGCGCGATTTGACTGCTAAGTTTGCCAATTCACAGTATATGTGGATCAACTTGTTGGAAGCCCCCCTGCTGGCTTTTATTTTATCATATATTGTCCGATTTTACCACATTGACCAATCGGTAGATGATGAGGGCTATATTTTTGGCGAGAATATGAATATACCGGCTTATATATTTATGAGCATCATTGTATCGCTGTTTATTGGTTTGACAGTCAGTGCAGAAGAAATCATCAAGGATGCCAAAATTTTGAAACGTGAGTCGTTTCTGCATCTTAGCCGTACCAGTTATTTATTTTCCAAGATTGCTACCTTGTTCAGTTTTTCTGCCATCCAGATGCTCACTTTTGTATTGATTGGTAACTGGATTTTGGGAATAGAATCTATGAACTGGCGTTATTGGGCTGTATTATTCTCTACTGCCTGCTTTGCCAACATGCTGGGGCTGAATATTTCGGCTACGTTCAACTCAGTCATCACGATTTATATTTTGATTCCTATTCTGCTGATCCCCCAGTTGGTGCTGGGCGGTATCGCGGTGAAGTTTGATGACATCAACCCCCATTTAGCCTCAGAAAACAAAGTGCCATTTATCAGTGAACTAATGACGGCGCGCTGGTCTTTTGAAGCATTGGCGGTTACCCAATTCAAAGATAATTTATATGAGCGTCAGTTTTTCGATTTGGATCGGCAAATGGCGATGGCTGAATACAAAAAGGTGTACTACATACCGAAACTCGAAACTAAGGTGTCGTTTTTGGCTAATAACCTATCCAAACCCGATAGAAACATTCAGTTGGCGGTAACCAAAGACATTGACTTATTGGCTAATGAATTGCGCAACGAACAACGCAGCCATCCTGAACTAAGCTTTGCCGGTTTAAAAAACTTGAAAGATCGAAAGATTGATGCCAAACTTTTGCAAGACTTACGTCAACATTTAGAAAGCCTTCGCTCTTTATATATCCAAGCATTCAACCAAGCTGACAAGCAAAAAAACAGATTGATTGCAGGATTGGTGCGTACCCCTGAAGAAAGAGATACTTATCTGAAAAAAATGCTGCATTATCATAACAGGGGTTTGGAAGATTTGGTCAAAAACGCAGGAGAAGAAAATAGAATTGTAGAACAAAACGGGAAGTTGATTCAGAAAATCTACTCGATCTATTTGGTGAAAGATAACCCTGAACATTTTTTTGATTTCAGAAGTCATTTCTTTGCCCCGCAAAAACATTTTGCTGGCCGATATTGGGATACATTTTGGTTCAATATCGCCGCTATTTGGTCTATGACGCTGATTCTGTACGCAGCGCTGTATTTTAGATTGTTCCGTGTTATTTTAAATGTGTTCGGCTTTTTCTTTGCCAAGCTTCGCGGAAAAGCGCAATAAGAGCTGCCATAAAATTATTTTTATCGAAAATATGTTTTCATTCAAACCGCACAAAGGGAGCTTCAGCTAAGCAAGCCCCCTTTAGCGGATGAATGGCTCGGGTTAAGGATAAAATACCATCCCAATTTGTGAATAAATGCCATTTAGGTTGAGGGTTGGGAAACCGTCAACTTTGGCTGCCCCATTTCGCCAAGTAGCCGTAAAATCAGGAATGCTGTAACCTGCCGCAGCATTTAGTCCCCATTTTTTGCCAATTTTCCAATCGGCATTGAGCTGTACCATCGGGTTGGCCTGCCAACTGGCTAACTGGTTGCCCCGAGGCGGGTTGCCCCCATAAAGCGTAGCTAAGTTGGTATTGGGAGAGTTTTGAAGCACTAAATAAACAACGCCAACCCCAACTGTCGGGTAAAGCCTTACTTTGGCAGTTTGGATAAGGTCATAGCCTAAGGCAAAATGAAACCCAAACCCACGAAATGAACTAGTAAAAACACCATTATTGCTGGTGGTAAAGGGTGAAAAGAAGGAAAAAGAAGATAACCCCGACAAACGCTTACCTTCTTTCTGTGTTCTAAAATTCAGGGTGAAACCACCCAGCTCATTCGGAAACGAAGGATAACCCAAAGCAAGCGCCTGGGCATTGTAAGCACCAAAATCGATGGTTCGAAAAATAAACCCAAAATAAGAGTTCATTACTATTTTGGTAGAGTCTTTATCGGGTTTCTGGCGTGCCTCTAACGAGCCAAATGCCACAGCGATGAAGACCAATAAAAGAAAAAATGGCTTGTAATGCATTATAGAAGATTTTTGATTTGAAAACATACTCCTCTATAATGATTTTACCTGTCATTATGTTTTAGAAAATGAACTTCGATAAATGACTATAACTCCAAAAAATGGTTTTTTGCAAGTGTTCTCAAAAGAGGCTTTCTTGGTATCGTCTTGGAGATGAGCAGGATAAGGGGGTGTGTCCAAAACATTGTCTTACTTGTTCAATGTCCAGAGAAGTGCATCCCTATATGTGCTAAATAATACAAACCTGCAACCAAAATAATGCTCCAAAATATAGCACTTGCTAGCATATACAGCATAATGCGATAATTGTGTTCGCCAAAGGAAGTGGCCAACAGCGTGCCTCCTATGGGTGTCAAAATGATAGGGGTTAGAAAGGCAACCCCAAACATTCCGTACTTCCGCCAAACGCGTACTTTCATCCGATTTTGTTTGGTGAATAATCGCTTGGGTTTAGACCATCTTTTCAGTACTTTTTCTTTTAGGTATTGCCCTCCAAAAGTGAAAAGTGTTACACTGAGCATCATACCTACCACCGTAAGGATAATTGCTTCTGACCAATGCAACCCCAGTGCTAAGCTGGTAACAGGACCAAAGACAAATTTTAACATCGTAGGGCCAATCACGGCCACGTATTTTGCAATTATTTGAAACATCGTATTATAATTTTTCGCCAAAAGCCAAATCACCGGCATCACCCAAGCCGGGTACAATATAAGAAGATGTATTGAGTTCAGGGTCGATATCGCCAATCCACAATTGCGCTGTTGGCAGGTGTTTGCGCACATAATCTACGCCGGCTTGACTACCAATCACGGCGGCTACGTGTAAAACTGCGGGCTTGCCATATTGTAGCAAAGCTTCGTACACCGTAACGATTGACTTGCCTGTAGCCAACATAGGATCGGTTAGCACGAGCGTTTTACCATCTAAGTCGGGCGAGGTAATATAGCGCTGCACAATTTCAAAAGCTTCTCCGGCTTGGTGTTTCCCCCGGTAAGCCCCAATGAAAGCATTTTCGGCGTGCTCCCAATAGGCTAAAAAACCTTGGTGGAAAGGCAACCCTGCACGCAATATAGTTGCCAGCACCAATTGGTTTTGGATTTGGTCTGTTTGCTTTACACCTAATGGGGTTGGGGTCTCTTGTGGGCTATATTGAAAGGTTTTTGATATTTCATACGCCAAGATTTGCCCTAAATGAAGTAAATTTTGCCTAAACAGACTGGGGTGTCGCTGCAAAGAGGTATCGCGCAAGCCTGCCAAAAAATGTGAAGCAATAGAAGGATGTTGGGAAAGTACAAACACAATAAATCAGATTTAGAAAAAGGTTGAATTAACAATTTAGCAAAAACTGTTCAAAATATTTTCTTTCCTGCCAAAAGCTTTGTCTTGAATCGGTATCCTAAGAAAATAGACCAGTTGGAAGTATTTGCACTGATTGAGTTTTTATCTAAAGCCAAAGTGGTTCCATCTATAAATCCCGAAATCCCGATAAAAAAGCGTTTGCCATTATAACCGATGGCCGCACGTGCCAAAAACTTGAACAACGCCCCTAAGTATTGTCGGCTAAAATTGTTCAACCCATACTCTTGAAACTGTAATCCAAAAGTAGCGGTAAGTCCCAAACTAAAAAAAATACTGCGAAATAAAATCAGATTGTAAGCATACCCGGGCGCAACCGCAACACCAAAGAAGTTTCCCTTGCTGAAGTCATCTATCCTGTCGAAATTGAGA
>DMHB01000120.1 GCA_003449595.1 Microscillaceae bacterium
CTGCTATTTTGATGAGCAAGACCTATGGCAATTACCCTGCTCAGTTGGCCATTATGAACTGTATTTATGAAGGGATGCAAGTTCCCTTGGATTTGGGTCTGAAAATCGAAGGTCGCCAATTTGCAACTTTGATGATGAACCCGGTAGCCAAGAATATGATCCGCACTCTTTTCTTTGCGCTGAACGATGCCAACAAAGGAATTGCGCGCCCCAAAAATGTGCCTCCTACTGAAATCAAGAAAGTAGGTATTTTAGGTGCTGGTATGATGGGTTCGGGGGTTGCTTATGTAACCGCTTTGGCCGGAATGGAAGTAGTGTTAAAAGACGTGAACTTGGAGTATGCCGAAAAAGGTGGTGGCTTGTATGGTAAGTTTTACTCTGAAAAATTACTCAAAGATCGTGTAAGCAAAGGTAAAATGACCCAAGCTGATGCAGAAGCTGTTTTGGCACGCATCAAGCCAACCGACAAAGCCGAAGACTTGAAAGGCTGTGATTTGATTATCGAAGCTGTATTCGAAAACAGAGAATTGAAAGCTACCGTAACCAAAGAAGCGGAAGCCCAACTTGATCCAAAAGCTGTATTTGGTTCTAACACCTCTACCTTGCCCATCAGTGGTTTGGCGCAAGCTTCTGTTCGTCCTGACAATTTCATTGGTATTCACTTCTTCTCTCCGGTTGATAAAATGCCATTGGTAGAAATTATCATGGGTGAAAAGACTTCTGATTATGCTTTGGCGATGACCATTGATTATGTGATGAAAATCCGTAAAACGCCAATCGTAGTGAACGATTCACGTGGATTCTATACATCGCGTTGCTTTGGAACTTATACCTCAGAAGGTATCCAGATGATGTCGGAAGGTATTTCTCCTTCTTTGGTTGAAAGCGCCGGTAAAATGGCAGGTATGCCAGTAGGTCCTTTGGATGTAGCTGATGCAGTAGCCATAGACTTGGCCTACAAAGTAATGAAACAAACAGAAGCAGACACCGGTGTAAAAATCGAGGATATGCCAAGCGGCAAGGTCGTGAAAAAGTTTGTTGAAGAGCTGAAGCGTATGGGTAAAAAAGATAAGAAAGGCTATTATGAATATCCCGAAAACGGTAAAAAATTCATTTGGCCCGGACTTTCAGAACTGTATCCTTTAGCTAAAGAGCAGCCAACCCTTGAGCAAGCCAAAATGCGTCTGATGCACCGACAAGCCATCGAAGCAGTACGCTGCTTAGAAGAAGGCGTGGTGAAAAACCCAACCGATGCAGATGTAGGTTCAATTTTGGCTTGGGGATTTCCTCCCTACACAGGTGGCGTGTTATCTTACATCGATATGATTGGCGTAGCGCGCTTTGTGAAGGAGTTGGATGAATTGGCTGCTAAATATGGCGACCGTTTTGCCCCAACAGACAAGCTTCGTGAAATGGCCAAAAATGGCGAAACTTTTCATGGTGCTAAAAAATTAGAAGCTGTAAGCTAACAATAGTCAAAACTCAACAACGGTAAGTCTCTGTGAACCAACAGGTAAATGGAGGCTTATCGTTTTTTATTGATTTTTAAACATAAACCTAAGCTTGCGGTTGTTTAGAAAACAAATTCCTTCTTAATTTTTTAATACTATGTGGCGCGAAGAAGACAACAAACTCAAAAAAAGCTTTCAATTTAACAACTTCAGCGAAGCCTTCGCCTTTATGACTCAAGTCGCCTTTTTGGCCGAAAAAATGGATCATCACCCCTGGTGGGCTAATGTGTACAACAAAGTAGAGGTTGAACTTACAACGCATGATGCCGGAAACACGATAACCGATAAAGACAAGAAATTGGCCCAAGCCATTGATAAATTATTGGAGAAAAAATAAACTATTATACAAGGTTTATAGTTCATGAATTGTAACTTTGTAGTTTAAAACCATTCTAAATAATAGGCTATTATACCTCAACACTCATGCAAGAACAAGAAGACATTTTAGAAAAGCACATCAATGCGGAGTATAAATACGGTTTTGAAACAAAAATTGAAAACGATACAGCTCCCAAAGGACTGAATGAAGATATAGTACGGTTTATTTCTGCCAAGAAAAACGAACCCGAGTGGATGCTCAATTGGCGTTTAGATGCCTTCCGTAAGTGGCAAACTATGCCAATGCCTAAGTGGCAAAACGTAACTTTCCCTGAAATTAACTATCAGGACATTATTTACTATGCAGCGCCTAAGCAAAAAATATCTCCCAATAGTTTGGATGAAGTAGATCCTGAGTTGTTAGCAACTTTCGAAAAATTAGGTATTTCTTTGAACGAACAGAAAAGATTGACCGGTGTAGCTGTTGATGCTGTTATCGATAGTGTTTCTATCGCTACTACCTTCAAAGATAAATTAGCTGAATTGGGTATTATTTTCTGTTCTATGAGCGAAGCCATCCAAGAACATCCTGAATTAGTTAAAAAATACTTGGGCGCTGTAGTTCCTGTTACAGATAATTATTTTGCAGCCCTTAATTCTGCTGTTTTCAGTGATGGATCGTTTTGTTACATCCCGAAAGGGGTTCGTTGCCCAATGGAATTATCAACCTATTTCCGTATCAACGCGGCTAATACCGGCCAATTCGAGCGTACACTTATCGTAGCAGATGACAATAGCTATGTAAGTTATTTGGAAGGTTGTACTGCTCCTATGCGCGACGAAAACCAATTGCACGCCGCCGTAGTAGAACTCATCGCGCTTGAAAATGCAGAGATTAAATACTCAACCGTTCAAAACTGGTACCCTGGCGATAAAGAAGGGAAAGGAGGTATCTATAATTTTGTAACCAAACGCGGCATTTGTTCTGGAGCACATTCAAAAATTTCTTGGACACAAGTAGAAACCGGTTCAGCCATTACTTGGAAATATCCAAGTTGCATTTTGAAAGGTGATTATTCTATTGGCGAATTTTACTCAGTAGCTGTTACCAATAATTATCAACAGGCTGATACAGGCACTAAGATGGTACACATTGGTAAAAACACCAAAAGCCGCATTGTGTCGAAAGGTATTTCTGCCGGCAAAAGCCAAAATTCATATCGTGGGCAAGTGAAAGTGTTCAAACGTGCTGAAAATGCAAGGAATTTTTCGCAGTGCGATTCCTTATTGATGGGCGACCGATGCGGGGCGCACACGTTCCCTTATATCGAAGTAGATAATAAAACCGGTATTGTAGAACACGAAGCCACGACTTCCAAAATTGGGGAAGACCAGTTGTTCTACTGTACCCAGCGTGGAATCGATCCAGAAACGGCCGTAGCCTTGATTGTGAACGGCTACGCGAAAGAAGTGCTGAATCAACTTCCTATGGAGTTTGCCGTTGAAGCACAAAAACTATTGGCCATCAGTTTAGAAGGTAGCGTTGGCTAAAAGCAATTATTTGATTTCCAAAAAATGGAGATTTCAAGAAAATTTCCATTTTTTGGAAAAAAAATTTGCAGCCAAAACAGCTATCTATTATATTTGCAGTCCAATCTAATTCAAACACCAAGCGAAAGTAGCTCAGTTGGTAGAGCATCACCTTGCCAAG
>DMHB01000080.1 GCA_003449595.1 Microscillaceae bacterium
GGTTTCTTTCAGGTAAAATACATCGTTGCTTTGCATATCTTGGGCAAGGTGTCCTCCCTTGAGCAACACCGCCTTTGCACCCAATAGGGTCAATCGCTGAGCAGCGGCAAACATCGCTTCTTGGTGGTCGATGGGCGACAGGTCGCCAAGCAAAACAGCGGCCTCGGGCAAATTGGGCGTGATGAGCAACGCCAACGGAATGAGTTTGCTTTTCAAGGCATCGATGGCTTCCTCTTGTAGTAGTTTATCACCACTTTTGGCTACCATCACAGGGTCTATGACTAATTGGGTTACTTGGTATTTTTTGAGTTTCTCGGCTACCACTTCAATGACTTCCGGCGAGTGTAGCATACCGACTTTGACAGCATCGACCCCTATGTCAGACAAAACTGCCTCCAACTGATCGGCAATGAACGAAGGCGGCACAGGATGAATGCTACGTACTTCGGTAGTATTTTGGGCTGTAAGTGCCGTAATCACCGACATTCCAAAGCAACCCAAAGCTCCAAAGGTTTTGAGGTCGGCCTGAATACCGGCTCCTCCCCCACTATCGGAACCTGCAATGGTTAGCACACGATAATAAGATTTTGTCATCTTTACTCTAAATACAACGTGATTTTCATTTCTTGGGGCAGCTTGTCGCCCGGCATCAGCGACTGGCTTTTGACCTTGCCCTTACCGTCGAAAAATACTTTAAAGCCTTTGTTTTCAAGCAAAAACAGGGCATCGCGCAGGGTCATACCAATGACACTGGGTACGGCATTTTGCAGCATATTTTTCTCTTGCCACTCGATGGCATATCGTTTGGTAACCGGAAAAACCCACTCTGCATTGGCCTGAATGAATGCCGGAATGGACAGGGCTTTGCTGACTGCCTCTACATCTTTGGCATATACCACATTTTTCTCGGGTATGTTGACCTGAAAAGGCGACTTGTCGGGCAAGTTCAAGATAGATTTTTGCATTTCTAAGTCGCGGATATAGAGCATATCGGCAATTTTTTTGAACACAGGTGCCGAAACATCCCCACCCGATAATTTGACACCTTGCGGGCTATCAATCACCACGATACAAGAATATTTGGGGGCTTCTGCCGGAAAAAATCCCGCAAAGGAAGTATAGTATTGTTTTACATATTTGCCGTCTTTCACTTTCTGCGAGGTGCCTGTTTTACCTGCTATTCTGTATTTGTTATCACGGATAGCCCTGGCTGTTCCCTGCTGCACCACGCCTTCCATCATTTGGTATAGCTTGGTGAGGGTTGTATCAGAGCAGATTTTTTCATTCATAATGACCGGCGAAAACGATTTGATGACCGTATTGGCTTTTTTCAATTCTTTTACCAAAATAGGTTGCATCAGCTTGCCTTTGTTGGCGATGGCATTGAAAAAAGTAAGCGTATGAATCGGTGCTATTTTCAACTCATACCCCACCGACATCCAAGGCAAGGTAACGGCGCTCCAAGTCGGATCGAGCGGGTTTTTGATATAAGGACGGGCTTCGCCGGCCAATTGGAAGTTGAGCGGGGTAGCCAATCCAAATTTATACAAGTAGTTGATATAAGCCTGTGGGCGATTGCCAAACTGTTTCATCACCAATTTAGAAACCCCAACACTCGACGAGTATTGAAAAGCTTGCAACAAGGAAATATTGCCCGAAGTACCGCCAGCATCGCGCATTACGCGGCCATAGTAGTTGTAAGTGCCATTGCCAATGTTGAGTGTATCGTTCAAATCCAATAATTTATTGTCTTCTAAAACAGCCGCCATCGAGGCCAACTTAAAAGTAGAACCGGGGTCGGTGCTGCCTTGGTCGCCAATGGCATAGTTGTATTTTTCTACATACTCGCCGTCTTCTTCCCTGCCCAAATTCACCAAGGCTTTGATATAGCCGGTTTCCACTTCCATCACAATTACACAACCAAAATTGGCTTCATATTCTACCAAAGCTTCACGCAAGTGGGTGGTGGCAATTTCTTGGATGTTCATATCCAAGGTAGTATAAATATCGAATCCATCTACAGGTTTGATTTGCGTGCCATCATTGACAGGTTTCCACTCGCCGCCTGAAATACGCTGATACAACGAGCGCCCCATTTTTCCTGCCAAATCTTGGTTAAAACTATATTCCAGCCCTACCACACCTTCGTCTCTATCGTTGACATAGCCCACTGTCCTTGCGCCCAATACATCGAAAGGATAAGAGCGGTCATTCACACGCTCAAACAATACGCCGCCCTTGCGCTGCCCTTCTCGGAAGATAGGCCACTTCATCATTTCTTTGCGGATTTGGTAGGTTACGTATTTAGGACTCAACGTGATATACCGTTTTTTGGCAGTGCGCGCATCCACAATTTTCTTTTTATATTCCTCCGCCGATTTGTCCTGAAAGTGTAAGGCCAGCAAAACACTTAGGCTGTCGATGTCTTTCTTAAAAATGGCTTCTTCAATGATGAATGGGTCAACCGATAGTCTATACAAAGGCACTGAGGTAGCCAACAATACGTCATTTTCGGCATAAATACTGCCCCGCATCGGTTTTACATCTCTATACTGAAAGCCATTTTGTTCGGCCAAGTTTCCCCAACGGTTTCCATCTATCCATTGAATGTTGATCAGCCGTAGGAAGATAGCCAGTACTACCACACAAACAGCCATAAATGCAACTCTTACCCGAAGGGCAATGCCCTGTTTAGCACTACTCATTCTTTTTTAAAATAATACGATACGTTTTACCATTGTTCTCTACCAGTCCAACTTCTTGTGCTTTGGCAGATATTTCTGTTTGCTTGCCTGCAAACAACAATTGAACCTTGATGGTGGTATAATCTGCCTTGAGGTTGTCGGCTTCAGTTTCCGAGCGGTTCAATTCGCGTATGGTGCGTTCAGCAAAATGCGCATTGCCAATGTATATCAATCCCAAAAAAGCCAAAAATAGCAGATAAGGAATAAACCTTGTCGGAAGCCCTTTGTCGAGCATTGCTTCTACTCCTGCAAAGTTCTCAAAGAATTCTGTAACTGAAAAGCCTCTTTTCTCACTCGAAAGGCGGTTTTCGCCACTACCTTTTTGTCTGTATTTATTTTCGCTCATACGTAACCTCACCTTTAATTTTACTTATTACTTACTATACTTTTAAGCTCTTTCAAAGCTTCTGCTGATGCTAACTTTATTTGCGCCAGCCACTGCTCAGCCTGTGTGAAGTCTGGCAATCCCTCTTTCCCTGCTTTTTCGAGTTGCAAACATAACTCCGACAATTTCAAAGCGCCCAATTGCCTACTACTTGACTTGAATTTATGCGCAGCCGAAGCCACTTCTGTAGCCTTTTTGGCTTTCAGCCCTGCCTGAATTGCCTGCGTTATTTCAGGAATTTGCTTGGCAAATTCATTGACCAAATGAACCATAAATTTTGGATCGGGTTGCAACTCCTTCAATTCTTGTATTGTTTTAGCATCAATAGTAGGCATAATAGGGTTGAAATTTGATCTATTTAGTGGTATTTTCGCAAATTAAATAAATCAAAGAGAAAAAACCGAAAATAATTCACCTAAAACCAAGAACTTTACAATTAAATCAATTGATAGTACTCTCAAATAACATTATGGAACATTCTCCTGAAGAGCTAAATGTAAGTCGCGCCATCGCCGAATTAGCCTACGCCATTGCCAAAGCCGACGGTGTTTTGGATGACCAAGAGCGACAAGCTTTTTTACAAATACTGACCCAAGAATTTGAATTATCTGAAACTACTGCTCGGCTGCGGTTTGAAGCCATCTTCCAATCTGCCAACAACTCTGTAGAAGTAGCCTACCAACAAGCCATTTTCTTGCTTCAAAGAAATAAGAAAGCCCTTAATGCTGAAGTAGTCAGCCGGTGCAAAACCGTACTACTCAAGGTGGCCGAGGTTTCGGGGGTAAGTCAAGAAGAAAAACGTATTTTGGAGCGTTTCAACAAAGACATACAGCAAATTTACGAAGGTTAAAAATCGGTTCGACTATGGATGCCCAAACACTCTACTACGCCATTCTTTGCTTTGTTGGCTTACAATTCTTGTTTAACCATTATTTAGGTTGGCTCAACTTGACTCATAAACCCAGCCAAATGCCACCTTGGGCCACCGGAATAATGGAAGAAGAGCAATATCAAAAAGGCTTGCGCTACCAACAAGAGTACTACTACTTTGGTTTATTTCAAGAATTACTCTATTTTGGAATACAATTCAGCTTGTTGTTCTGGGGTGGATTTGGCTATTTAGCCGATTTCTTGGCTACACAATTTTCGGGTTGGGAAGCGCAAGTATTTTCCTTTTTCGGGATAATTATGCTTTTCTCTACCCTTTTAGGACTGCCATTTAGTTTATATGGCACTTTTGTAATCGAAGAAAAGTATGGATTTAACAAAACCAATCTTCGTACTTTTTTATTTGACAAACTCAAAGGGATGTTGTTAGGCATTGTAATAGGCGGCGCTTTGGGCTATGTTTTCTTTCTACTTATTTTTACCCTCAAAGCGCACTTTTGGATTTATTTTTGGGCAGTTTCAGCGCTTTTTTCATTGGTCATTAATGTGTTTTATACCGCTTGGATACTGCCTCTTTTCAACAAATTAACACCATTGCCTGAAGGCGAACTAAGAACAGCCATCGAGAATTATAGCCATTCGGTGAAATTCCCTTTGCACAATATCTTTGTAATCGATGGCTCAAAACGTTCTACCAAGGCCAATGCTTTTTTTAGTGGATTGGGCAAAAGAAAGAAAGTAGTACTTTACGATACCTTGTTAGAAAAATATACCATCGATGAGTTGGTGGCCATTTTTGCGCACGAAGTAGGGCATTATCAGAAAAAACACATCCCCATCAACTTGGTTATAGGCTTGTTGCAAAGTGCCGCTACCCTCTATTTGTTGTCTTGGTTTTTATTTACGCCCGAATTATCGGCTGCTTTGGGTGCCAAACAGTGGGCTATCCACCTCAACTTGATGGCTTTCGGAATGCTGTTTTCCCCTATCTCATTTATCATTAATCTGGGCGAAAACTACTTGTCGCGGGTATTTGAGTTTCAGGCCGACGCTTACGCCAAAGCAACTGCCAATGGAGAAGCCTTGGCCACAGCACTCAAAAAGTTAAGCACCGACAACTTGAGCAACCTCACGCCCCATCCGTGGTATGTGGCTTTTCATTATTCGCATCCGCCTTTAGCCCAACGATTAGCAGCCTTGCGTTTGCCCGAGTCTTCCAACTTAGTCACCCATTATGCCAGTTGATGCCCTCGAACAAGCTAAGTACTGGCTTCTTCAAGATGAGGCAGTAGCCATTCCAACAGAAACAGTCTATGGATTAGCGGCCAACGCACTACACCCTAAAGCGGTCAGTAAAATATTCGCAATCAAAAATCGGCCAACCTTCGACCCACTCATCGTACATTGCTCCCATTATACACATTTTGAACACTTTGCCTCTACTATTCCGCCCGAAGCCGATAAATTGGCCGAAGCATTTATTCCCGGCCCACTTACCCTTTTATTACCCAAATTACCCATTATTCCAGACTTGGTTACCGCCGGTTTGCCTCGGGTTGCTTTACGCGTTCCAAACCATCCATTGACGCAAGCCTTGTTGCAAGCCATAGACTTCCCTTTGGCCGCGCCCAGTGCCAATCCTTTTGGGTACATTAGTCCTACTACTGCCCAACACGTAGCTGACCAATTAGGCGATAAAATTCCTTATGTTTTAGATGGTGGGGCTTGTGGGGTTGGCTTAGAGTCAACCATCTTAGGATGGGAAGATGGCAAACCGGTGGTTTATAGGTTGGGAGGCATAGCCATAGAAAGCTTAGAAGCGGTTTTACAACAAAAAATACAACTCAAACTTCAGCAAAATGCCAACCCCCAAGCAGCGGGAATGTTAGACAGTCACTACGCCCCCAGAAAACCTCTATGGGTAGGTTACTTGTCTTTAGCAGATTTTTTAACAGCCAATCCTTCATACCAAACGCTTCAGCCTGAAAAAGTAGGAGTTTTGCGCTTCCGCGAAGCCTCTGTCGATTTTCCGATAGAAAACCAAAGAATACTTTCCCCGCAAGGGGATGCCACCGAAGCTGCCATACATTTTTTTGACTATTTGCGTCAATTAGATGCTATGCCCATAAACATTATACTGGCTGAATGGCTGCCCGAAAAACCTTTA